>JBDTLL010000135.1:0-6566 GCA_039934815.1 Daejeonella sp.
GAAAGGATCTTCTCATTTTCTTCTTCAATTGAAGATTTTAATTGGATAATTAAATTGCTGATGGATTTAATTTCTTTGGATAAATTCTCCAGGTTTTTTACTCTGCCAATTCGTTTCCCTTCAAATAAACCTACAGATCCGCCCGCCATTCCAATTCTGGTTTTTGAAAATTTACCACTCGCACTTAAAATCACAATTCGTTCGTCGGGAAGTTGGGTTTTCAGCTCATCGTCCTCATCGCTTTGCAAAATGTAAACGTTGTTTAAAAGCATCCCGCAAAGGTTTTCGTACTTTTTATCAACCTCAATAATCTCTAAAGCTGCTATCAGTTTTTTGCTTTCAGTTTTTATAACGGGCTGTTTTGAATTCGATCTTAGGGCTTCAAGAATGAAAAAATTTGCTCTTCCTTTTGCCGAATCACTTAATAATTTTATCGCTTGTACTGCCTCAGACTGCGTTTCTACCACATAATGATTCATCACAGGTTCCAGATAATTTTCAATTGCAATTCGAAATTCTTCTTTACAGAAAAAAATGTCCGACAGGAGCGGAGCGTTTTTGGCCCAACTTGTATTCTTTTTCAAAAAGCGTATAGACTCCGGAAAACCTTCCAGATTGTCTACCATCGACTTTGTTAAATTATATTCATTTTGCCTGGCGTCCAGTTTTCGGTTTTCCTGATTTAACTGATCTTTTTGACTAGCTAACAAATCGGTGCTTTGGTTTATCCTGTTTTGCAGTTCATCCTCAAATTCCGAATTTAATTTAAACTCGTTTTGTTGTGTTTCCAGAGTCAGTTCCAGCCTGACCAAAGCTTTGTTAAATTCTCCCAGCTCGGTTTCTTTTAACTCGGCATCTGCTACGTTTCGATTAATTTCCTGCAAAAGAGCGTCTTTCTGGATTGCCAGAACAGCTGAGTCTTTTTCAAGCTGATGAAGCTGATTTTGCAGATCGTTACTTTCCCGGGTTTGTGTATCCAATACAGCTTTAGAACTTTGCTGCTGCAAACGCAATTCCTGCATTTCCTGCTTCTGAACGTCCAGCAAGGCTTTGGTTCTCTCCAGATTTTCTGTTTCCTGTAAATGTTCTTCGCTTAATCGTTTTTGATTATAAAAAACATGGTTTAACTGATTTTTGTCTTTTTCCAACTCTTCCGCCAGGCGGGATTTTTTTTCTTCCAAATAACGGAGTTGCTCATTTTTTAACTTCTTCTCACTTTCATAAGCTCTTATTTTGCCAACAAACTCATTGGTCGCTTTTTGTTGAGTAGAAAGATTTCTTTCTTTATTCAGATTGTCGAGCTTTTGCTGCTGAATGCTGGCCTCCAACTTCTCAATCGAAGCGGATAGAGCCGTTTTGTCAATTTCATGAACCTGTTCCTGCGTTTCAATTTGCTTCAACGTATCGCGGAAGCCGGAAATACGATATGACGCAAGTGAAAGACTTAAGGTTTTGTACTGCTCTTTAAGCTTATAATAGCGCTCTGCTTTTTTTGCCTGGTTTTCTAATGTTTTCAGGTTCTTTTCAATCTCAAAAAGCAAATCTTCCACGCGACTTAAATCGGCCTCAGTATCTTTTAACTTACTTAATGTTTGCTTTTTGCGAAGTTTATATTTTGAAATTCCGGATGCTTCTTCAAATAAATTACGCCTTGAACCCTCTTTATTGGCAATGATCTCATCAATCATTTTCAATTCAATAATTGAGTATGAATCAGAACCAATTCCAGTATCCAAAAATAGGTCTGTGATATCTTTTAACCTGCATTGAACATCATTTAACCGGTACTCGCTTTCTCCGCTTCTATATAATTTTCGCGTAAGCGTGACCTGAGAAAACTCTGTAGGTAAAATATTTCGGGTATTATCAAAAGTTAAAGAAACTTCTGCAAGATTGGACGGTTTTCTGGTTTTTGTGCCGTTAAAAATGATATTCTCCATTTTCTCGGAACGAAGCATACGCGTGCTTTGCTCGCCTAAAACCCAGCGGATTGCATCAACTACGTTCGATTTTCCGCAGCCATTTGGCCCAACAATAGCTGTTACCCCATCATTAAAATTGATCGTAATTTTATCTCCAAAGCTTTTAAAGCCTTTAATATCCAATTGAGTTAACTGCATATTAATTGCCGGCGATTTGTGTCTGCGCTGAAATCATCGCTTCCAATTTAAATAATTCTCCACATTTACGGCAGCTTTTTAAAATTTGGTTATTCTTTTTTAATATTTTTAGATCAAAACATAATTCAATTCCACAAGTTGGAGATTTAAACTAAAGAAAATTAAACATGGAATACAGACATTTAGGTAAATCGGGATTAAAAGTTAGCGCCCTCTCGTTAGGTAGCTGGCTTACTTTTGGGAATCAGATTTCTGATAAAGTAGCCGAAGAGCTAATGGATATAGCCTATGACGCGGGCGTTAATTTTTTCGACAATGCGGAAGGATACGCGGAAGGGAAATCAGAAATTACAATGGGCAAAATTCTGAAAAAGAAAAACTGGGACCGCAGCTCGTACATCGTTTCAAGTAAAATATATTTTGGTGCCGAAGAGAAAAAGCCAAACATGATCGGCTTATCCCGCAAGCATCTATTTGAAGGAACCAACAACGCATTAAAACGATTGCAGTTAGACCATCTGGATCTATTGTACTGTCACCGCCCGGATGAAAATACGCCCATTGAAGAAACCGTTTGGGCCATGCATCAAATGGTAATGCAGGGCAAAATTCTGTACTGGGGAACTTCAGAATGGAGCGCCTCGCAAATTATGCAGGCATTTTATTTTGCGGAGAAAAATCATTTAGTGCCTCCAACCATGGAGCAACCACAATACAATATGTTCTGGCGGGATAAAATGGAAAAGGAATTTCTACTGCTTTTTAGAGATTTTGGTTTGGGAACTACAACCTGGAGTCCGCTGGCATCCGGCTTTTTATCCGGAAAGTATAACGATAGCAACCCGAAAGATGATCGTTTAAACCGGGAAAATTTAAGCTGGCTAAAAGACAGGTGGCTAATGGAAGATAACCTTAAAAAAATTAAAGAAATTCAGAAAGTTGCCGATAAGCTTAATATTTCGATGGTAAAACTTGCTTTAGGCTGGTGCCTGAAAAATAAAAATGTGAGTACCGTTATTTTAGGTGCTTCAAAAACTTCTCAGTTAAAGGAAAATTTAACCGCTTTGGAAGTTGTGCCATTACTTACAGATAAAATGATGGATGATCTGGACATGATTTTAGGAAATAAGCCGGAGTTTATACAGCCTTAAAATAGTTTGTTTTTAAAATTTACTCTTAAGACTGCGTTGACGATCTAGATGAAGTACTTACTATTATTTTTTCTGATACTAATTTTTTCTTTTTCTGCTTATTGCCAGGATTCACTTAAAAGAAGTAATCCGGTAATTTATGGAGAGTCGGTTTACGGTATTTCTTTTGGCAAAACCGGCGGATTAACCGGTGGAGGGCAATTGAATTATCAGTTTAAAAAGAACTTGATTTCAATTAAATATACCGGGAGACTGAAGCTTAAATCACAATTAGAAATGATTACTCCGGTTACAGCATTTCCAATTATAGAAGAGAGAAATAGTTCTAATGAATTTTCTGCGCTTTACGGATTACGGTTTTTGGAAACAGGACAAGCATTTAATTTTTCTCTTGGGATTTCTGAAACTATTCTCAGAGAGGTTTTCAAAGATGAAGAGCAAACCAAATACAGTAAAATTCAACACTATTTGGGTGTGCCTTACGAATTAAGCATGAATTTTTTTAAGAGTAAAAGGGATAGATTTAAATTGTATAACTTTTTTCCGATAGGACCCAAAACAGCTTTTGGTGGTGGTGTTGGAGTTAAAATTTTTGGTAATATTTCTAAATTTACTACGCATGGATTGGCTGTAAGTTATAGTTTAGGATATCACAAAAAGTATTAAAGATCGGTTTTTAATAAATGAACATAAAAAAAGGCTTCCTCTATCGACGAATCCTTTTAAGCTAATTTCATGTACATAAATCTTGGTTTAGTTCAAGTTCTTTAATAATTCTACTGATTCTAAATTAACATCTTCCGGACTTCCAAAATTCATTTCTGGCGAAGCGATAGACACATATTTTAATCCCTCTACGGTGTTTGTATTAACGTCTTCCGGATTTCCCCAAACCATTTCCGGTGCGTTAATGTTCATTATTTTCAGAAAATTAACAGATTCTAAATTAACATCGTCTGCGGTTCCCCAAATCATTTCGGGCATTGGGTAATTAATGAATTTTAAGGAAACAACAGATTCAGATTTAACGTCTTCCGGATTTCCCCATTCCATTTTCGGTGAGGCGATGTTCATAAATAGTGATTTTTCAGCAGTATAATCCGCTGAATTTTCATTTGCAATTAAGCTGGTTGACGTGTTGTTATTTGGTTTTACAGTTTTGATATTTTTTAAACTTTCTACAGTTGAAGAATAAATATCCAAAGGGTTTGCAAAGTTGATGTTGTACTGTGGGAATAACGCATTAGCAAATTTACCGTGTTTTGAACTTTCGTTTGCCGGACGTCCGTCTGCAAATGAATTGTAAGTTGTTAAAATTAGCAATGCTGCGATAAGTGATTTTAAAGTTTTCATGACCTTGTTTTTTTGAGTTTTTTAATTTGTATGATCAAATGTAAAAAGCAAACGAACGCGGCACAATGCACTTTAGGCAGGCAACCTAAACAACTCGGTAAGCGACCGAAAACACTCGGTTAATTTTCAAGAATACTCCCTGCTGTACTCAATTTGACGTTTGCCGAGTAATTGATTAACAGTCTGTTAGCCTTTATCCGGTTGTCTAAAATTTAGTTTTGGACGAAACCAGAATGACTAAAAAGCCCATTAAGGCCATGATGCTGAACGAAACGCGAAGGCTGCTAATTCCGGCAACCAGTCCGATTAGGGGTGGCCCCAACAAAAAACCAAGAAAACCAATCGTGGAAACGGCGGCAAGAGCAACTCCCGGCGACATAACTTTAGAACGCCCGGCGGCGCTATATACTAAAGGAATTACAGATGATACTCCAATTCCAACTAATAAAAATCCGGCGATAGCCGTAATTAACTGCGGAAATAAAACAGCAATCATTAAACCACTGGCGGTTAAAGCGCCACTAATTTGCAGAGTTAGTTTAATACCAAACCGGCCTGAAAAACCATCAGCTAAAAACCGGCCTAAGGCCATGGTACCCATAAAGGCCGTGTAACCGGCACCCATCCAGGCTCCTTCTGCAAGAACCACTTTTTTAAAATAGACCACACTCCAGTCAAACATGGCGCCTTCGCATATTAATGAGCAAAATGCGATAAGGCCCAGACTCATTAGAGATTTATCAGGCCGTACAAAAATGGGCTGTCCTGCGGGCACACCACTATCCTGTTGCAAATATTTATAACTAAAAAGAACCAGAACTATTATGAGGCACATGATCATCAGAAAATGCTGGTAGGGAACTATGTGGTTGCCGATCATGAAAGTACCGATGATTGCTCCTGTGAATCCAGCCAGGCTCCAAAGGCCGTGAAATGAAGCCATAATGGGGCGACCGTAAATTTTCTCAACCATTACTGCCTGCGTATTTACAGAAATATTTACACCGTTGCTAAAAAAGCCGAACAGAAACAAAAACCCGATTAACAAATATATATTACCGGCTAAGCCCAGGCTAAGCAATGCAATGCTGTAAGCAATAAGAGAAATGATCAGTAATGTGCGGCTCCCAATTACGGATATTAGCCAGCCGGAAATGGGTAGAGAAACCATCAGGCCAAGAGGCAGAGAAAAAAGTATTCCGCCTAAAGCTGCTTCAGATAAGTTTAATTCCTGCTGAATAGTTGCAATTCTGGATGCCCAGCTCGCAAAACACAAACCGGTTAAAAAGAACATTAAGCCAACGGTTATCCGAAGAAATTTTGGCGAATATGGATAAGGAATAGTGTTTAAACTCATGCAGAAAACGATACTTTTTACAAAAAATAATTTGTAAAAGTATGTTATTTTTTCCTGCTATACTACTTGTATTCAAAGAAATAGGTGATGTATTCGATTTGTGTACTAATTACACTTAGTTAAAGCGTATTCAGGCTTTTTTGTACTCTGATTTTGGATTGAAGTTTTACAAATTTTTCAGCGCTTGAACGGAAGTTGAATTTACATCATCCGGATTTCCCCATTCCATTGAAGGTCCTGTAACGATTAAACTCTCATTTTTTAAATCTTCTACAGAAGTATTATTTACATCATCCGGATTTCCCCATTCCATTGCCGGTGCAGAAATGTTTAAACTTTCGTTTTTTAATTTTTCTACCGAAATGTTATTAACGTCTTCCGGATTTCCCCATTCCATTACCGGAGCTGGAAAGTTTAAAAATTTTAAAGTTTTAACTGATTCTGAATTTACATCTTCAGGATTTCCCCAACTCATTTCTGGAGATTTAATAGAAATTTCATTTTTAAAATTTGATTTTGAAATCCCATCCGCGAATGCTGAAGAAGAAATAACTACTAATAATGCTGTGCTGATCAAGTTTAAAG
>JBDTLL010000136.1:0-6470 GCA_039934815.1 Daejeonella sp.
TCTCCTTCAAAAAGTTCGTCAATGGTTTTATTAAAAAGCTCAAGCCAACGGTCGAAATGCTCCTTATTAATTTTCAGAGGCAAGTGTTTGGGCATTGGATCGTCTTTGTACTTTTTTGTATAAAGCAAAAGTGTGGACCAAAATTCTGTCATTTTTTTCAGGTGCGCTGGCCAATTGTCTTTAATTACCGGACTGAATACCGGATTTAAAAGCTCATCTTTTTTCACTTTATCATAAAATGTGTTCACCAAAAGTTCAACATCTGTTTCGGTGAGAACATCATTTTTAGGAATGTTAGTCAACTCTTTCATTATACGATCACCTTGTTTGCGCCACCTTTCATGTCTTTTAACCTGCTTAAAAACATCAGCGACATTAACTTCGCCCTGTTTTTGGCATCGTCGGCAGTTTTGCCTTCAAAGGAAGCGTCTATTGTTTCAGCAAAAAGCTGCAGCCAGCGTTCAAAATGTTCTTCAGCTATTGGAAGCGGTGCATGCTTGGAAAATGGATTTCCTTTAAAACCCGGAACACCAAAGAGCGCTGCATTCCAGAAACTATACATTTTTTCCAGATGAGGTGTCCAGTTAGTAATTACGTTATTAAATACTGGTCCTATCAGATCATCCTGCTTAACTTTTAAATAGAATTCATCTACAAAGATTTTTATATCATCGAGATTGGCTATATCAGGTTTCATTTGTACAGATTAATTGCTGAAGAGGTGATATGGAAATAGATTGCCCAGGCGGCAAATACAATTAGCAGAATAAATATCCAGAAAGGAATACTTTGCGGACTCTCGCTGCCTGCAATCATAAAATTCTTTGAGTTGCCTTTGCCGTAAGCGTTGATCATAATGGGAATTACGCCATCAACCACTGCATTTTCTTCAATTCCTTCAATGGCAATAGCCGGCCCGTTTCTCACTTCAAATGGTATTAGCCTTATACCCTCTTTACCAGTATGATCTCTGCTAACTATTTTTAGAATGTGCTGGCCGTCAACAAGCTTAGATGTGTCAAGCTCAAAATTTACCGGAGAAATTAGCTCGGCAATTGGTTTAATTTCTTCATCCATGAAGATGAATATTTTACTATTTTCTTCCATGTTACTCTTCGTTCAAGATAAAGTATTTAATATGTGTAGTTGATTTTTCACCCGGACGGATGATCCATTTTACAGAATAAAACAGGGTGATAAGTACAATTATAAGTATGAGTGTGACAATTAAATAGTCCCACTGACTATCCGGACCTGTTCCGTGCGTAATGCCCTTAAATAGTTTAGGCTGTTGTTTTTCGCAGGCCGGACAAGCCATTGATAACCTGGCGATAAACAGAAGTGGTAAAAGAAGAATTACTTTTTTAAAGTTCATAAGTGTAATTTTTCGTATTGATAGTTTTTTAGTCTATTCAGATATTGCTGTAACTGAATTTTCAAATAACAGATGAATTTATTTTTTAACGTTGTCCATCCATTTTTTAACATCTTCAGTGCTTACTGTTTTTGCATTGTTGCCCCAACTGGTTTTTTCATGGTTCATTATCGCAGCAATTTCTTCCGGTTTTAAATGATTGGTTGTTCCAATTCCCGGCATTACCGGATAGCCTTCTTTCACACGACCGCTGTATCCATTCATAATAATATCTACCATCAATTCCGGGTTATCATCGTCCAAAACAATTTTACTTCCTTTAAGCGGTGGAAAAGCACCTTTTAAACCTTCGCCATTTGCCTGATGACAGCTTTGACAGTTATTTGAATATAATAAAGCGCCATTCAATTCTTTAGCAGCACCCGGTTTGTTAGACACGACAGCGTTTTTCTGCTTGTATAAGAAATCTGGCTCGGGTATTCCTGTCGGGAGTTTTACTTGTTTTAAAGATTGCATGTAAGCTATCAATTGTAAAGCTTCGTCATTCGCAATTACTTTGCTGCCCTTCTCTACAAAACCATCCGGAACATTTACCACAACGTCACCTTCTTCAGCTACTTTTTTAATGGTAAACAGCCACGGATACGAAGGCATAATTGATTCTTTAACAACAATACGCGGGTTAAAAAAGTGTACAAGATGCCATTCTAAACTTGGTTGGCGCTGGCCAATGTTTGTAAGATCCGGTCCGGTACGTTCAGTTCCCATAAAAGTAGCAGTGTTACGCCAAAAATCTGTTCGGTGTATATCGGCATAATCCGCGGGAATGCTTGGCCGTTCGCCCCATACCTGATCCATTTCAACATTCCGTACCTGTTGAGTGTGACAGGCAACACATCCGTTTGATAAAAAAACTGCCTTACCTTTTGTTGCATCTTCACTAAGAGCAATTGCGTTTGGCAACGGCGCATTATTCTTCTGGATGTTCAATGCAGGAAATATGCAGACAAACAGCGTAAGAACCAGAAACAAGATAAATGCTGTTAAATAGAGTTTTTTATAATTATTAAAGAATTCCATCTGGAAGTTTATTAAAGATTAGACGTAGTTTCTGAATAGGATTGATTAAGTTTTTCTATAGCGGTGTCGCTTATATCAATGGCGCTGCCTCCCTTAAGCATTCTGTAAATGTTATAAGCGAAAAACAGGTGCGATATCCACATTAAAGTTCCACCAATTGCTCTCCATAACCAGAAAGGCGCCATAAAAACTACACTCTCAATAAAGGGTTTTCCCTCAATCCACATTAATCCTCTTAAAGTGCTTCCGTACATCAGGGGGATTGTATAAAATAAAAGTCCGATCAGCGCAAGCCAAAAGTGAGCTCCTACTGTTATTTGCGGAGCTTCTTTACCGGTCAATCGCGGTAGCAGAGCATAAATTCCTGCCCAAAGGAAAAAACAGATAATACCGTACATGGTAAGGTGGGAGTGGGCTACCGTAAAATCGGTAAAGTGCCAGATTAAGTTAGTAGAGCGGAATGCTTCGGCTGTTCCCTGCAAAGATCCTGTAAAGTAGAAAATGATACCAATCAGGAAAAATGGCAGCGTGTAACTGGTAGGGATTTTATACCAGGCTCCTTTAAATGTAAGAAGGAAATTTGTAGTTCCGGCTACTACCGGGATAACCATACCAACACTACCTACAATAGCGGTTGTTTGCAACCACCATGGAATTGCACTAAAAACGAAATGGTGCGTGCCAATTACAGTATAGAAAAGTATTTGTCCCCAAAAGGCCAGAATGCCCAGACTGTATGAATAAATTGGTTTATTTAACTGCTGCGGCAGAAAGTAATACACAATTCCCAGGGTGAAGAGCATAAACCACATGCCAACTCCCTGATGCATGTAATAACCCTGTATAATAGTTTCGCCAAGCCCATCCTGCCAAAGCGGAACGTAGGCAACAATTGTAATTACAATAGCAAACATTATTGCCGCTATTATATACCAGTTTGCTATATAAATTTCTTTTGTTTTGCGATTAGCAATTGTTCTCAGGAAATTAATTAATGTTAATATCACGCCAACGGCAAACAGCAACATAACAGGCCAAATATATTCCCGGTACTCACCACCGCCATTATTAATACCGGCCATCAAACTAATAGTACCTAAAATTACCGCGGCGTTTATCAGATAAAAGGTGTACCATCCCCATTTAATACTGGCTAACGTGGTGTTACTTACGCGAGGCACAATGTAATATCCTAAACCGAGCATTCCCAAAGAAGCCCAGCCCCAGAACACCGCATTGGTATGGACGGGTCTCAACCTTCCAAAGCTTAACCAGCTTATTTGATCAACTTCAGGTGAAACGAACTTAATTCCTAAATATTCGCCCACAGTTGTTCCGAAAATCAGCCAGAACGTAGCGGCTACTATAAACCAGATAATTAATTTTGATAATTCAGGGTCAATTGCAGGGCGTTTGGTCGCCTTTTTTTTCAGAGAAACAACAGGTAATTCCGGATTGCTTATAACCTGATCTAGTAATCCTTTTGAATCTTCTGCGGGCAGGTTACCGGCTAATTCTGTATTTGTAAGTGAGTAATCAAGCGCTTCTTTACGTTTCTGTATTTGGAGGTCGGCGGCATCATCATTCTGCGTTCTTAAAAATTCTGCAAACTTATCGGCCTCAACTATTTTTTTATTATCCTGATATTTATTTAGTGATCTGTTTACTTTAACAATCATCAATATGATACCAGCCAAAATTGGAATCGCCAGTAGAACAAGCGTAATTATTATACCACCCTCGCTCCATAAAGATCCCGTTGAAGGGGTTTGTGCAAGTGCATTCTTCGGCATAAATGCAATCATGGAAAGTAAAACGGCTAGGATAAGTGTCTTTTTATCGTTTGCTGCCTGTTTAATATTCTTTCTAAACCTGAGGTATGCGTCTATTTGTTGACTGTTAAAATTATTAAAGTGCTTTTCCCAGTTGTTGGTGCTGATATTTTTTGGGTTTCCCGACGATTTAATTGCTTTAATTTTGTTGTTGAGATAAAGCACCAGAAACAGAATCAGCAATACTGCAACAAGCAAAAATGCTATAAAAATTGCCGGTAAATTAATAGTTAGAGGCACATAACCAGATGTGCTACCATTAACCGGAAGAGTTAAAAATGCAGTTGAGAGAACTGACAAAGGGGTGAATAAAATGCTCATTTTTATTAATAATATATTAAGACCTTATTATCCTTTTTAGGATCAAAAAATTATTTTCTCAGACTTGTTAAACCTAAATTCAAATCCTCATTAAACTCTTCAATTGTCGTATTTTGAAGCAGTTGCTGAATCTGATTACGTATATTTTTAAATTCGTTGTGCAGTGGACAGGGCTCTTTTTCAGAGCAAACTTCCAGGCCAAGCGCACAACCTGTAAATAGTGCCTTCCCGTCTACAGCCAGTACAATATTTGAAAGCGGTTGTTTAAGAGATTTTTCTTCCATGAAAAAACCACCATTGGGCCCTTTTGCAGACTGAACTATTCCTCGCTTACTGAGATCCTGTAAAATTTTTGCCAGAAAATATTCGGGAGAACCTACTCCGCTGGCAATTTCTTTTATTCCTACGCGGCCTCCTTCAGAGGTTCTGTGGGCGATAAAGAATACTGCTCTTAAAGCATATTCGCAAGTTTTTGAAAAAATTCCCATTTCGAAGGCGAAATTAAATGTTTATTTTTTAATAAAAGAGTTTTTTATCCTTTATTTAAAAATAGTTAAGAGCACAAAGAATTGGACGCTATTCTCCCCAATATTTTATGGGCGATAAAAAATGAAGCAGGAGTGTTCTGGAATATCGATAATTGATGGTAAAAAACAAGAAAGCGGGTGCCAGAACAATTCCAATTGTTAACCAAACATCGCTGTCGCCGATGAAATAGAAAGCAATAATTCCGGTTGTGACCAACTCGGCTACGATAAATACATAACTCACATACATGGCAGCGTAGAAAAAGCCGGGTTCAATCTCGTAGCGTAAACCACAGGATGGGCAATGTTCATACATATCTCCGTAATGCAATGAAAAAGCCCCTGATTTATAAATATCGCCTTTGCGGCAACGCGGGCATTTATGATTTAAAACTGCCTGGAATTTGGTCATGATGAAATGTCAATTTTTGCGGTGTAATTTATCAATTTCTATTCCCATTTGATGGTGCGTCTTTGTAGAATAGCAATATAATTACTTGCTAATGAGATTGGGGATGTAATCATCAAGTTACTATTTAAAATTTCGTCCTTCAGAGAATATATCTGCCTGCAGGGGTCGTTTGGTTCTGGTGCGACTATCTTTCTGCCATGCAAGTCCGCCGTCATCTCTTTCATCTGCACGGGATAAAGTCAGTAAAGCACTTTGGTCCTGACTGGAGGCAGACATTTTATTTAATAAGCCGGTTACATTAAAACATTTGCTTACAATAACATGCGTTACTTCGCCTTCACGCTGTAGTTTTCCTTCAACCATTAATAATTTTGACTGCAAAATTTCTTTCCGGAATTTATCAAACAGATTTTTGAACACTACCAGATTGGCAATTCCTGTTTCATCTTCAATGGTAATAAAACAAATTCCGCTTGCAGTTCCAGGTCGTTGGCGTACCAGCACAAGGCCCGCCACTTTTACTATTTCTCCATCTTTGTGGTCGTTGAGATTATTTGAGGGAATAGCATGCAGCAGGGACAGTTTCTCTCGTACAAAACCAACCGGATGTGCTTTTAATGATAAAGCCATTGAGCCATAATCCTGTAACACATGCTCTGGCATGCTCATTTCCGGTAATGTAATTCCCTGTTCTTTTGTAATATCTGCAGATTGCCCTGTAAACATACCGTTTGGAGTATCCGCTAAAGCGGCCACTTCCCAAAGTGCTTTTCTTCTGTCGATCCCGATGGAACGGAAAGCATCGGCATCAGCCAGTTTTTCCAATGCAGCAATTGAAATGCCTGCATCCAGTAATGAAGAAATGCTTTGATAAGCTGAGGTTCTATTCGCCACCAACAGTTTCATATCCTCTTCACGCAAAC
>JBDTLL010000137.1:0-6469 GCA_039934815.1 Daejeonella sp.
ACGTAAAAGACTTACTCTTGAATCATAAATTCGACTCAAAACGTGATTGATCATCCCGTTCTAACGATCTTCCAAAATCATATTGGCTAAATGCTCATCCAGATTGTAGATGTCTTTCCTGAAATTTAGTTTTTGATCCTGACTAACAAAGGCGGTGAAATAAGCGATATAAACCGGAACTGTGTTTTTTAATTTCACAAACCTTTCGTTTCCATTTTGCATGGCAGAATTTATTTTTTCGGGGCTCCACTCCGGCTGATATTTTAGAAGAAAATTTGCAAGCTTAACTGGTTCTTCAACGCGGATGCATCCATGACTGAATGCTCTGGAGGTTTCGCCGAATAATGATTTTGCGGGCGTATCATGCAAATACGTGTTGTAACTGTTGGGAAATAGGAATTTTACCAGGCCTAAAGAATTATTGGGTCCGGGTTGTTGTCGTATTACAGGCAAACTGTTTCTGTAGCCTGTAATTTCCATATCATGCGCAGCAAGATAGTTTGCGCTTTTTCTCATTTCCGGCAGTAATTCATTCTTCACAATACTTTCCGGAACGTTCCAGTAGGGTCTGAACACCACATATTCCAGGTCGCCATAAAAAACAGTGGTAGGATGCGTGCTCTGTCCAACCACCACTTTGCAGCTCCACAATAAACTGTCGGCATGAAAAACATGCAGTTTAAAATCGGGAATATTTACCGCGAGCACATCCTTATGGGAAGAAATTGGCAACCAGCGGTTTCGTTCCATATTCGCGATAATTTGTCTGATCCGGGTTTTTAAAGGAACGTTTATAGAACTGAGTGTTTCCGCTCCAATTTGCCCGTCAACGGTTAATCCATTCCGTTGCTGATATATTTTTAGCGCATCTGATAAACCCTTGTCGTAAAACCTGCTGCTCGTGTCGCCCTGATAATCTTCCAGCAAATAGAGTCTTTTTTTAAGCTGAGCGATGAACACCGAAGAATCTCCCGGCCGGATTTGTTTCTGTTCCGGACTGAGCGTTGTCCAAGCTTCCCGACGTTCCAGATCTTTGTACTTTTTAAGATAGGTTTTCAGTAAATCATATTGACGGTAAACCGGTTCTTTGGGCAATGCGTTACGGTCCGGATTTTTTAAAAGGCTGTCCAGATAATGTTCGTAGTTTACCTTTTTACGCGGCAGGTGCCATTTTAAAGATTCACTCACCGACTCGTCCATACCTTCCCAGCTGAGTTTAGAAAACACAAAGTAATCTGAGGTGAGCAGAAGCTCCAGTAAAATGTCGGGCTTTTTTTGATGCGCCGTCTCCGGCAGGTTAAATAAAGAATCGAGTGTTTTTTGATAAGGGATTTTAGCACTGAGGCCTTCGTTCTCTAAATTGATAATTCGGTTAAAGAGGTTGCCTGCCTGCTCTATCAACTTTCCATTATCAAACCAAGCATAGGCATAATTTCTGCTGCTGTAAAATTCGACTACATCATTTTGAACACCTTTAACTTGCGGATGATTTTTAAAGAAATTATTGATCTCTACACTATCAAAACTGAGTTCATCCTGATCAGTAAAGCTGCCCGGAATACTGGCGTTCCAGTTTTTCTCCGGGATATCCGGTGATTTTTGTTTACTGCCCGGCTGTCCGCAACTGTTTAAAGAAATACACATCAGCAAAGCCACCGGAATATATTTGTTACAAAAATTGTTCATCGCTAAATTCTAAGATTATGCGTTCGATAGGTTCATGCTCCTCTATAACTGATTTTCGGGAGTATAAACAAATCCTTTGCTTTTGATATCTTCAATTGTTACCAATTTCTTTGCTTTGAAGTTCAATAATCTGATAAAGAATTTACCTGACCTTAACAATGTAATTAAATGATCCTCATCACAATATGGAATAACAACGTTTTTAGTGGCAATGATTTTGCTTGTATCTGTCACAAAGCGGATAAGCTATATATCGTTTTTATCAACTCGTTTTAGAGAATTTAAATAATACCTGGAATGAAATTAACCATTACAAAAAGCTGTTCTCTCTACAGAAATTAAGGATCATGAAAAAGCTGATAATTTTTGATTTAGATGGAACACTGGCCCAAAGCAAAACGGCCATTGATACGGAGATGGGCACACATTTAAGCCGGCTTTTAAACACCGCCCGTGTTGCCATTATTTCGGGAGGCGACTGGCCGCAATTTCAAAAACAGGTGCTCAATCATTTACCTTCCGGCTATCCAACAAACAAACTGTTTATATTACCCACCTGCGGCACCAAATTTTATCAATATAAAGATGGCTGGAAGCAATTATATGCCGAGAATTTTAGTGATGAGGAAAAAACAAGAATCATCAGTGAACTGCGACAGGCAATTCAGGAATCCGGGATTGATATACAAAAAACCTGGGGCGAACAAATAGAAGATCGCGGCAGCCAGATCACCTTTTCGGCCTTGGGCCAACAGGCCCCACTCGAAGAGAAAAAGGATTGGGATACCGATTTTGCCAAACGCAAAAAAATTAAAGTCATATTAGAAAAGTCGCTTAAGAATTTTTCTGTGGTGATGGGCGGTTCTACTTCTATTGACATTACTAAACCCGGAATTGACAAAGCGTACGGCATTCAAAAACTCCGTCAGATACTGGAGATTGAAATTTCGGAAATGATATTTATCGGGGATGCCTTATTTAAAGGCGGAAATGATCATCCCGCAAGGAAAACCGGCGTAGCTTGCATTCAGGTCAATAATCCGGAAGAAACCAAAAGAGTAGTCGAAACCATTGTTGCCTGTTCAGACGGCACGATAAAAAAGTAAAAAAATATGATCCCGTTCCAATTACAACGCATTTGTACCATTATGGAACCCGAACCGGGCAACGAGTTTGAAGCAGCAGGAGTTTTAAATCCGGCGGTAACACGTGGTCCGGATGGCGGGCTTTATCTTTTTCCGCGTTTGGTGGCTAAAAACAACTATTCCCGCATTGGTATAGCGAGGGTGAAATTTGATGAGGCGGGAGAACCGATTGGCGTGGAACGTTTAGGCATTGCTTTAGAGCCGGAAGCAAGCTATGAAAAGCGTGCAAACGGAAGAGGCGGATGCGAAGATGCGAGGGTAACATTTGTAGGTCCGCTGCAATATTACATTATGACTTATACCGCTTTTGGCGCTAAAGGACCACGTATTGCACTGGCAAGATCGAAAGACTTGTTTCATTGGGAACGTTTGGGACTGGTTCGATATCTTCCCTACAAAGGCATTGATTTTAATAAAATTAATAATAAAGATGCCAGCGTTTTTCCGTTCAGCATAAAAAGTCCAAAAGGTCACGCTTCTATTGGGATGTTACACCGACCGCTGTTTCCGGGAAGTACGCCGGAAGAAACGGTTAAACGAAGAGAGGGTCGCATAATAGATTCGCATAAAGAAAGTATCTGGATCTCTTATTATAATTTTGGAGAAGATATCACCTTTCAATACGCCAGGTTCACATCCAATCACCGCCTCGCTGTTCCGGTACAACCATGGGAAAAACTTAAAATTGGCGCCGGCGCACCACCTTTATTAACTAAGCATGGCTGGCTGATTGTGTATCACGGCGTTCACAAACTGGAGGGATCTACGCCTTCTAAACCGAAATTATGTTATTCTGCCGGGGTAATGATACTTTCTGAAAAGGATCCTCAAAAAGTAATTTACCGTTCGCCTGAGCCTGTATTAAGTCCGGAATTGCCTGAAGAGAGAGTTGGAGTGATAGCAAATGTGGTTTTCCCGACAGGTATCGATTGTCGCAACGATATTGGGCAGCCCCACAGAGTAGATGTATATTATGGCATGGCCGATAACCGGATTGGCGTAGCTAAAATGTTAATTCCGGATGTGTTACCTGAGTTAACTATTGAAGATAAATTAGCTAAACAACACGATTTGAAATTGGAATTTTAAAGTTTGGTTTAAAAATCAAGCTGAAGAAATCTTTTAATTTTGGATGCAGACAAGCAATTTTTCGGCTTTTAACAACATCTCTGAAAACTCCAAAAACTAATGCCTTAATGAAAGTATCAAATCCTTTAGAACTGTAAGTTTAATAATGATCGGACTGAAAAATAATTCTATATCTTTCCATGACGGAAATTAAAAAGCATTAACAAATACAGAATCATATGAGAAAAATAATTTCATTTATGCACATATCGCTTGACGGTTTTGTAGCCGGACCGAAAGGAGAAATGGACTGGATAAAAGTTGATGAAGAAATATTTGATCATGTTGGAAAGCGCATAGGCGAAGGCGACACTGCGTTATACGGACGAGTAACTTTTGAGATGATGGAAGATTACTGGCCAACCGCAGCAGAGCAGCCGACAGCAAGCAAGCACGACGTAGAACATTCAAAGTGGTACAGCAAAGTTCACAAAGTTGTTTTATCAAGAACTATGAAAGAAAACGAGCCGCCTTCCGGAGAGGCAGCTTTGGCAAACACAGAAGTTATTAGCGATAACCTTTCTGAAAGAATAAATAAATTAAAACAACAAGCGAGCGAAGACATTTTGCTTTTTGGTAGCCCGACAGCCACACATTCACTTATTCAACTGAACTTAATTGACGGCTTCTGGCTATTTGTTAACCCAATTATTCTTGGACAAGGCATTCCATTGTTTGTAAACATTAAACACAAAATAAATCTGAAACTATTGACTACGCGACAATTTAATTGCGGTGTAACTGAACTGAATTACATCGTCGACAGACAATGATAAATACCCTAAAAGTGTGTTTACTGAGAAAGTTTTTCTAGTTTTTAATCTTTGTCCATAGTTGATTTCGCACCGATAAATTCCACAATTTAATTGTTGGTTTTTTGATAATTTCAATCGTGTTTATTTTTGCAGAAAAAACAATAATCCAAAATAAAATTCTATTAGCAATAGGTTTTAAATACTAGCTGAGTTTATGCTTAGTGAAAGTTTAATGAGTTCAAAAAAGATGTAAATTAGCAAAGCGAACCAAT
This sequence comes from Daejeonella sp., assembly GCA_039934815.1. Lineage (GTDB taxonomy): Bacteria > Bacteroidota > Bacteroidia > Sphingobacteriales > Sphingobacteriaceae > Daejeonella. Next base: position 4,987 of record JBDTLL010000137.1, read on the forward strand.
ATCATTTCCGCGTCTGAAATGAAGTGACTTAACTACTTTTATCTAAAACGAAATTGTTATGGAGTCTCAAACAAAAACAATCCAGCCCTTTAAAAAAATCCTGCATTTGTTCATCTTGCTTATTTTTATGAATGTAATGACAAATTGTAAGGGACAAATCAAAACCGATCAAAAACAAACCGAAATCCAAACCGAAAGCAAAAAACTTGTTGGTGGTGGTTGTGACGGTTGCGAATTGATGTACGTTGGAATGCCGAAAAACATTAATTCAATTGATACGAGTGCGGCCTGGTCTGAAAAAGGTCAAAAACTTTTAGTAACAGGAACAATTTATAAGCTTGGGGGCAAAATTCCTGCGCCAAACGTTGTCATTTATTATTGGCAAACTGATAATAGTGGACATTACGCCGCAATAGAAGGAATGGACCAACAGGCCAGGAGGCACGGACATATTAGGGGTTGGGTAAAATCAGACAACAATGGTAAATATTCTATTTATACTATTCGTCCGGCACCTTATCCAAACATGGATATGCCTGCCCATATTCACATTTCCATTAAAGAACCGAACATTGATGACGAATACTACATTGACGAATTTGTTTTTGATGATGATATATTATTAACAAGCAAAAAACGAGCGGCACTTGAAAATCGAGGTGGAAGTGGCGTTTTAAGAGTATTAATTGACAAGAATATGCAGGTTGCAGAACACAACATTATTTTAGGTCTTAATATTCCAAACTATCCCCAAAAAAATCAAACAATACTTAATTCGGGACTTGAAATTGGTGAAGACAATCCTTCATTTACACCATACCATGCATTTGGGCCGGATAAAGGAACCAAAACTTGTCCTGTTTGTAAATATGGAAGATTTCACGGTATAATTTACTTTGTCGGAAACAATCCAAATTGGGTTAATATAAAAGATTGGTTGTCATTTTTAGATCGTGAAAACGTAAGTCGCAATAAATATTTAAAAGTATATTTTGTCTATGGTAATGAGAAAAATTACAGCAAGGAAAAAAGACAAAAGGAATTAGAAGATTTGGGAAATGAACTCAATATTAAGAAGTCAGCCTTAACATTTGTTCCTTCATTTATTGATGAGGAAAGCGAAGTGAATCTCAACAAAATAAATCCTGAAGTTGAGAATACAATTGTAATTTATCGAAACAGATCGATAATTGACAAATTTGTGAATTTAAAACCCACAAAGGAAAATTTCAATCTAATTTCACAAATTTTGGATAATACGAAAAACGAGTTTTTCAATCTGCCTGAACCAAAACATAATTGATTTAAAGCGTTAACTAACACTGTAGAAATCTGTCGATTGAATGTGACAATCTGAAGATTTTTACAGTTTTTCTTGTCGTGTTAAGCCCCTGAGATTGTCGCATTTGCACTGCGATAACAAGATGTTTGTTGGCGAGATTTGAATTGTCCAACTTCTTGATATTACATCTGTTTGGTATGG
>JBDTLL010000138.1:0-6431 GCA_039934815.1 Daejeonella sp.
TCTGATTTAGTATTTTTAAAAATTAAATGCTCATTTACTCCTAATGGTAAGATTTTCTATAATTGTCAGCTCTGTTTTACTAGCTGTAATCATATTGGGAACTGGCTGTAACAAACGTCAGGCATCCTCTAAAACCGGTATGGCTTATAACGATAAGTACAACGGTGGTTTTGAAGTACACAAAAAAGTTAAACCAGGACCCGGTCCGGGATTGGTTGCCATTGAAGGTGGTACTTTTGTAATGGGAGGAAGTTTAAATCAGGACTTAGGTTATGAATTTGACAATGTACGCCGACGTGTAACGGTTGCCTCTTTCTACATGGATGAGACAGAGGTTGCAAATGTGGACTGGTTAGAATATTTATACTGGATCAATCGTAATTTTCCTGAAGACAGAGAATATTATTACAATGCGCTTCCAGATACTTTGGTTTGGAGACAACCCCTTTCATATAACGAGCCTTACGTAAATAACTATTTACGTCACCCGGCGTTTCAGGATTATCCGGTTGTTGGCGTAACATGGGAACAGGCAAATGCTTATTGCGAATGGCGTACAGATCGTGTAAACGAAGAAATTCTGCGTTCCCGCGGAATTTTGATGGACTATAAAACATTAGCTGGTGGTGGCAAAGGCAAATCCGGTGGTGCGGCAACAACTGCAACTACAACCTCAGCAGATCCATTCAGTACCGATATTTACCTTAACGGTCAGTACCGTGGCGAAGGAATTGACGGTAAAAAAATGCCGACAGATTTAAATCCGAATACAACATCAACCGGAGCAACGGCAAAAGGTAAAAAAGGTCCAACCCGTCCTGTTCGTTTAGAAGACGGAATTTTAAAACAACCTTATCGCTTGCCGACGGAAGCAGAATGGGAATATGCTTCCCTTTCTTTGGCAGGAAATACAGAATACGAAAACATTTCTGATGGTAAAATTTATCCATGGAATGGTTTAGGAGTTCGTTCTCCAAACAAAAAGACTCAGGGTATGATTTTAGCCAACTTTAAGCGTGGCGAGGGTGATAACATGGGTACAGGTGGATATTTGAATGATAAAGCCGATATTACTGCCCCTGTTCGGTCGTACCTTCCAAATGACTTTGGATTATACAACATGGCAGGTAACGTGAATGAGTGGACTGCGGATGTTTACAGAAAATTATCCTTCGAAGATTTCTCTGACTTTAATCCTTTCCGTGGTAACGAATATGTAAACAAGCGTTTATCCGACAGAGATAAAGGAACTTATGCAAAAGATAAATACGGTCGTCCGATAAAGGACCCTGCAAAAGCTGGCAAAAAGCAAACCTGGAAAGAGATACAGGCTGATCAGGCTACAATTGACAGTTCTTCAATAGCCGGAAAACCTTACGATCCCGATTTCCGTGGACATTTAGATAGCGTTAACCAGGATTTATATGGTGTTACTACTTTAGTGAATGACCGTTCAAGAGTTTTCAAAGGTGGTTCATGGAATGACCGTGCATATTGGTTAAACCCCGCTACCCGTCGTTTTAAACAACAAGATGATGCAAGTGCAGAACTTGGTTTCAGATGCGCAATGACCTTGGTTGGAGAGCCGGAAATTAATCCACAAGGCAAGCCACACTTTTCTCAACCGAAGTCAAAGACAAAATCATTGAAAAAGTCTAAATAAGATTTACATCACTTTTTAAAAAAGGATCATTCAGAAATGGAGGATCCTTTTTTTTGTTGTATGGTTACGGAAAATTTAATAGGATTAATTAAGTACGCTTTCATCTGTTTAGCCGTGAATTAGTTAACCGGGCGTTAAACAGATATTTATTTAACCTCTGATTGTAGCAAACCTTCCTTTTAAACTACTTAAGAATTAAAACGCTTTCCTGGCAACGTCCCACAATTCAACAAAAAAAACGGGTTCAAGCATGACTTGAACCCGTTTTACTATATTCTATTTTCTCTAGTAGCCTGGATTTTGAACTAAATTAGGGTTTGCATCTATTTCTCTTTGGGGAATAGGGTATACAAGTTTATTATCATCCCATGGAATGTTCCCAACATCCGTTTGGGTTCTTTTAGCATCGTGTAAGGCAAAACCCTCAAACGCCAATTCGTGAGCACGTTCATTCAACAGGTTTGCCAAAGTTGCAGGAATCGCTGCTAACCCTGCCCTGCTTCTAACAGTTGTAAGATCTTGTGTTGGTGTTATTCCCCCAATCGGAGCTGCGGGTGCTAAACGTAAATTAGCTTCGGCCCGGATGAGATACATTTCAGCTAGTCTGATTACCGAGATATTTCCGTATAAATTACTAAACTTTCCTATAAATCTTGATCCGCCGGATGTAAAGTAGGTATCTAAACGTTTGTCTCCTGTTTCATAACTATTATACCATGCATCGGAAATAGCCGCATCCCCTCTGCCGCCATAATCGCCAGAATCGTAAAATTCGTTATATCCATTAAATCCACTTTGCGGAGTAATTTGTATGGCAAATATATCTTCAGAGGTATTCGATCCTGCGGCGCTTCCTTTAGGTGGAAATGCATCAATATAGTTCTTTGTTAAAGTTTTTCCTGATAAACTAATAACTGTATTGGCTTCTGCTGCAGCTTTTGCATATTCTCCCTGCTGTAAATATACTCTTGCCAACATCCCCGCTGCGGCGTATTTTGTGGCAAAAAATCCGTTACTTTCAGGCAGTTTAATTTCAGCATCCATTAAATCTGAGATTGCCTGCTGATATACCTGTTCCACGGTTGCTCTACTTACTAAACTCGATTCGTCTACGCCCTGTGTCGGGAGCAATACTAGTGGAACTCCCAAATTAGTTTTTGGATCCCCATCATTATAAGCCTTACCAAAAAGTCGTACAAGTTCAAAGTAAAGAGATCCTCTAATAAATTTAGCCTGACCTTCAATATTGTCCTTATTTGCATCCTCTACTTTATCAATTGCAGATAAGACATTATTTACGTCGTTAATAGTAGTATACGCATCAGCCCAAATGTTATTGACAAAGAGGTTGTCTTTTGGAATTGTTTTATTAATTATCTGTGTCATTCCTTGATAGGTTCCAGACCATTCTATGGAATTCACATTTGCTAAAAAATCGGCTGTGAGATAAGTTCTCCCACCGTACAGGTTTACGCTTGCTAATTCAGAATATGCGCCCGTTAATGCAACAGATACATCTTTAGAAGTTAATAATGCCTTATCCTGATCAATGCTTTGAGTAGGCTCAATGTTTAATTGTTTGTCACAAGATGATAATCCTGTAGCTAGAATTGTACATATGGCTATACTATATATATATATTCTTTTCATAATTCTTATTCTATAATTTATAAGCCAATATTTAAACCGAAAGAAATTACCTTAGCCTGAGGTGCAGAATAAAAATCGACACCCTGATTAATATTTGAAGATTGGTAATCAGCATTTACTTCCGGATCCCATCCCTTATATTTTGTAATTGTGGCTAGATTCTGCCCAGTAGCATAAATTCTTAATTTGCTCAACTTTAATTTCGTTGTCAACGATGAAGGAAAATTATAACCCAAAGTTAGGGTCTTTAATCTCAGGTATGATCCTGTACTAAGGTATCTGGAAGAATTTTCGGTACCATTTGCATAGAATAATCTAGGTTCAGGAACATCTGTTATATCACCTGGTTTATCCCAATAATTCATTTGGTCTGTGGTCTGGTTATCAAAACCATTACTAGCACTGGCGCTCATATATTGTCCGCCAGCGTTAAATATTTTATTACCGGAAACTCCCTGAAAGAATACTGTTAAATCTATTCCTTTAAAACTGAAATTATTATTGAAGCCATAGATATATTTGGGATTTGGATTTCCCGCAAATATTCTCTCGGCAGAATTCACGTTGTTCGTAGTTCCTCTGTCAAGTGTCCCATCAGTTTTCTTAGTATTTAAATAGTAAAGTGCGTCGCCATTTGCAGGGTCCACGCCTGCATACTCTGGTAAATAAAACACACCAATAGGCTGACCTTCAATACCATAATTGATGCTATTAGTACCTAACTGCTGTCCGCCTAAATCGGTTATTTTATTCGAATTATGGGCAAAACTAATGCTACTTGACCAACCAAAAACACCGGTAAAGTTTTCAGAATTTAAAGAAACCTCAACTCCTTTATTTGTTAATTTACCCACATTTTTGGTGTAGGTCGCAAATCCGGTAGTTTCTGGAACAGGAACATTCAGCAATAATCCGTTTGTTTTTTTGTCATAATAATCAAATGATCCATTCACCCGGTTTTTAATAATTCCAAAATCTAAACCTAAATCCAACTGAGCTGTTTCTTCCCAACTTAAATCCGGGTTTTTAATTTGCGAAGGTATTTGCCCGGCTAAACCAGCATAAGAACCGTTACCGCTATATAATCCCCGTGAAGCAAAATTTCCAATTTCAGAGTTTCCTGTTAAACCATAACTAACTCTTAACTTTAGAAAACTTATGGCATCAATATTTTTGATGAAATTTTCTTCACTTAATACCCAGCCCAATGAACCGGCAGGAAAAAATCCGTATCTGTTTGAAGAACCAAACCGGGAAGAGCCATCGTACCTGGCGCTAAAGGATACCAAATATTTGTTATCAAATTTATAATTTCCTCTAACAAAATAAGACAAGAAACTAAAGGATGTTTCTCCACTATAAGCAGATGTAAAAGAAGCTGCACTAGCTATTTTCTTGTATGAATCACTTGGAAACTCCTCGCCCGTTGCGGAGTTTTGTTGCAGAGTTTGCTTTTGGTAACTGGTTCCCAATACTACATCCAGGTTATGTCTCTCGCCAAAAGATTTATTATAAGATAAAAAGTTGTTGGTATTTAAATTAACAACGAAATCTGCGGCATTGTAACCCGATCCATTTCTAACACCCGTATTTCTGAAAGTTAATGTCCCATAATAATTCTCTTCATTCTGGTTTAAATTATCTACTGAAAAGTCACTGGTAAATTTTAGACCTTCTGCTAATTTCACATTTGCGAAAATCTTTCCAATATTTCTATAAACCTTAGTTTTATAAAAAGCATTATCAACGCTTAATAATGGGTTATAATAAACCGGATAATTAGTTGCTTGGCCTGGTAAACTTCCGCTAAGCAGATTGGTTCGCGGATCTATTAAAGGTGTAATTGGAGATAACGCAACAATCTGAATTGGGGTTGAAAAAGCGTTATCGTTTGAAACCCTATTATTTACACTGTTACTTACATTAAGATTCAATCCTAAATCGATAAAACTATTGGCCTGGTGAGTAAGGTTAATTCTACCGGAATACCTTTTATATCCATTTGCTACAATAATACCATCCTGATTTAAATATTGACCGGAAATAAAAAAAGTAGTTTTATCGTTACCGCCAGTAAAATTTAAATCATATTGCTGAATTTTGGGATTGTCCTGAAAGGCTAATGATTCCCAATCAGTATTTACTTTATAAGTGTCATAGTCGGTATTTCCAGCAGAATATCTGGTTAATCTGCTTTCTACATAGCTGGAATAATCAGCTTCAGCATCTTCAGGAGTATCATAGTATCCCGCCAAATAATCCTGATTTGCTGCTCCTGATGCAGCTCTCCTGGTAATCTTAACGTATTGTTCAGCATTAAGAAATTCCCTGTGTCCGGTAGGAGAACTTACACCTCCAAATGCACTGAAGTTAATTTTGGACTGACCGGATTTTCCTTTCTTAGTTGTTATCAATACAACTCCATTTGAAGCTCTTGCACCATAGATAGCTGCGGCCGATGCGTCTTTTAAAACTTCTATAGATTCAATATCATTCGTATTTATATCGGCCAACGGATTCGTAGAGGCCGAGGTACTGGAAAGATTGGTGGAAGTAATCACAATTCCATCAACTACATACAATGGTTCATTGCCCGCTGAAACAGATGCAGAACCACGAACACGAATTTTTATGCCCTGTCCAACTTTTCCGTTTTGGGATTCAACAAAAACTCCTGCGGCTTTTCCCTGAATTGCTGATTCAAAGCTCGTGACAGGAACATTCTCTAAATCTTTAGAGTTTACCTGAGCTACAGACCCAGTTAAATCTTGTTTTATTTGTGTTCCGTAACCTACAACCACAACTTCAGAAAGCTGCTTTTGATCCTCTTCTAACTGCACATTTAGTGCAGAGGAGGTAATTGCAACTTCTTTCTGCTTATAGCCGATATACTTAAATACCAGTGTTGTTGCATCTTCTGGAACATTTAGTTGGAATAAACCTTGAGCATCAGACTGCGTACCAATGGAGGCATTGCCTTTCACGGATATACTTACCCCAGGTAAGGATAAACCGTCACTTGCTGCAGTAACCTTTCCTCTCACGCTTTTGGATTGCGCTATTGAAAAAGTAGAATAAAGCAGAAGGCTAACAATTAATAGTAAGTTTTTTTTCATAA
>JBDTLL010000139.1:0-6298 GCA_039934815.1 Daejeonella sp.
TTAACTGCTGGCCTTTTTCTGTTAACTTGATATATACCACCCGCTGATCTGAAAGATTTCTCTCTTTCGTTATTAATTCTTTCTCCATTAACTTATTGAGTAAGCGGGAAACATTGGGCATTCGGTCGATTAACCTTTCTTTAATAAGGTTAACATTTGCAGTTTGTTTGGGTTGTCCGTATAATATGCTCAATACATTAAATTGTTGCAAAGACAAACCTGTCGGCTTTAATTCTACTGAGATTTTGTTCAAAATCCAGTTGGCTGTAAAAATGATATTTGTAGCAACTCTTTGTTGCGGACTTATGAAATGATGCTTTAATTCTTCTTCAATTTTCATAGGATACAAATTTAACATCCATGGATTATAATACCAAGGATTCGATGTTAAGTTTTGCAAACTGAAAGTCATAATGCGATTTAAGAGGCCTAGATGCTCACAACACTCAATATGTTCAATCTAAACAGTGCGGCACATTTGTTGTATTTTAATTTATCAGCAGGTCTAAATCGTCAAATGCGATAGATTAAGCTTGTTTATAAAGAAACGTTGTTATTTAAAATTAAAATATGAATCGAATGTGTATTAATAAGAGTACTAATAAACCCGGTACGGAACAGAAACCGATAGCAGGCGGAAGTTGGAAGCCAAAAGATATTATTTCTAAAAATACATTGTTGTTATTGGGAGTTAGCTTTTTCATTTTCTTTAGTGCATGCAGTAATGAGGCTAAAACATCAGAGGCTTTAAAAAATATGGGGCCTCAGCCTACATTGGATAGTGTTACTGTTCTTAAATTTTTAAGTTCTACTCCCCAATTTAAAGAACAACAAGACTGGGCAAACAAATTTTACAAAGAAAGAGGTTTTAAGCTTGGATGGTTCAAAAATCATCAGGTTGTTCCGCAGGCAGACCAAATGCTGACGATAATTAAAAACTCTGCGGAAGAAGGTTTAGATCCGAAAGATTATCAAATAAAAGATTTTAATAAGCTGTTTGCTGATTTAAAAGCCGCTGAAAAAGATTCTGCAGCCTATATCAAATTGGAGAAAGAAATAGATATGGATCTTTCTGCTACCTATTTTGTTTGGGCTTCTGATTATTACAGAGGTTTAGTGGTTCCGAAAGAAAATAAAGAAGTTGAATGGGATGTAAAACGAAATAAAATTAAATTACATAAAGCACTTGCCACTGTTTTAGGCGAACGAGATAGTAAATATCCGTACGCCGACTTTAAACCCTTACATCCGGAATATGCTCACTTAAAGGCAGCTTTAGCTAAATACCGTAAAATTAAAGCAAATGGTGGATGGCCTACAGTTCCGGTTGGTACCAAATTGAAGCCTGGCCAAAGCTCTCCCGCTGTTGACCTTATTTACAAAAGATTAATTGCGACATCAGCTACCAAAGCAGACACATCAAAACATACTGTTTATGATCCCAATATCCAGGCTGCCGTAAAAGATTTTCAGAAGCAAAACGGTTTAAATCCTGATGGTGCCTTAGGGCCTGAAACCATTAATTTAATGAACGTTTCGGTTGATCAGCGTATCAAACAGATTATTTTGAACATGGAAAGATGGAGATGGATACCTAAGAGTTTTGAAAAAGATTATCTGCTGGTAAATATTCCCGAATATAAACTTCACGTAGTTGAAGACAGTGTAGAGAAGTTTAACATGCGTGTTATAGTTGGTAAAACTTTAAACTCCACTCCTATATTTAGTGATAAAATGGAATATGTTGTTTTGTCTCCTTACTGGAATGTACCAGTAAGCATAATTCAAAAAGAATTAGCTCCAAAACTGGCAAATGACCCAAATTATCTGGAGCATTTAGATATGGAAGTTGTCGATAATAAAGGGCAACAAATAAGTCCATCTTCCATTGACTGGAATTCGGTTGATGATAAATTTAAATACAATGTTCGTCGTCGTCCGGGCCCTAAAAATGACTTAGGTGATGTAAAATTTATTTTCCCGAACACTAACGATATTTACTTACATGACACACCACATGATGAATTATTCAGTCAGGCAAAAAGAGGATTTAGCCACGGTTGCGTGCGTGTAGAAAAACCAATAGATCTTGCAGAATATTTATTGAGAAATATTCCCGGTTATGACCGATCAAAAATTCTAGATGTTATTTCCCAGAGACAGGAAAAGCATGTGGCTTTGAAACAAAAATTGCCGGTTTATTTGGTTTATTTTACCGCCTGGGCAGATGCGAATGGAAATGTGAACTTTCGTGATGACATTTATGGACACGATAAGACACTTGCCAAGCAATACTTTAACTAAATTTATTTAGATATTTAAAAGCTTATTTTTCAATAAAATCATGCGCCGGAATTGTCCTCCGGCGCATTTTTTTTATACCTGTTTCAAGTCAAATAGTTAACTTGCAATCCACTAACCAATTAAATTTATAATGAAAGAAGTATATATTATCTCTGCGGTCAGAACACCTATCGGGAGTTTTGGCGGAAGTTTATCTTCCTTATCAGCAACTCAACTAGGCGCTACAGCAATTAAAGCGGCAGTTGAAAAAGCGGGGATTAAACCTGAAGATGTTCAGGAAGTTATCATGGGAAATGTGTTGTCTGCGAACCTTGGTCAGGCACCAGCAACTCAAGCTGCTAAATATGCCGGTTTGCCGGATGTGCCCACAACAACTGTTAACAAAGTTTGTGCTTCGGGTACTAAAGCAATTATGTTTGCTGCCCAAAGTATCGCGTTAGGCGAAAATGAAATTATGATTGCCGGCGGAATGGAAAGCATGAGTAATGTTCCTTATTATTTGGATAAAGCCAGAAATGGATATCGTTTAGGCGATGGTCAGCTAATTGATGGTTTGGTTAAAGACGGTTTATGGGATGTTTATAATAATTACCATATGGGTTCTGCTGCAGAATTGTGCGCAACAGATTGCCATATAAGCAGAGAGGATCAGGATGCGTACGCTATTCAATCTTATAAAAGAAGTCAGGCAGCGCAAGGTGATGGAAAATTTTCTCAGGAGCTCGTTCCGGTTGAAATTATCGGCCGTAAAGGCGAAGTAACAGTTGTTTCTGAAGATGAAGAAGTAAACGCCGTTAAGTTTGATAAAATTCCTTCATTACGGCCAGTTTTCAAAAAAGATGGAACTGTAACCGCAGCCAACGCATCTACGTTAAATGATGGAGCAGCCGCTTTAGTATTAATGAGTAAAGAAAAAGCTGAGGAACTGGGATTAAAACCACTTGCTAAAATTATTGGATATGCAGATGCGCAGCAGGCACCAGAATGGTTTACAACCGCTCCGTCCAAAGCAATTCCCAGAGCATTGAAGAACGCAGGAATTTCTGCTGATCAAGTAGATTTTTATGAGATAAATGAGGCATTTGCGGTTGTTTCTCTTGCTAATAATAAGGAATTAGGTTTAGACGCTGCAACGGTAAATGTAAATGGTGGCGCTGTGTCAATGGGTCATCCGCTGGGTGCGTCCGGTGCTCGCATCGTGGTAACCTTACTAAATGTTTTACAACAAAATGGTGGTAAGATTGGTGTAGCAGGTATTTGTAATGGCGGCGGCGGAGCAAGCGCACTAGTAATTGAAAATTTACGTTAATAGCTCAGAAAAATTAATGAAAAGATTACTGATAATTTTAGGTTTTGTATCTGCAAGCTTTCAAACCAGTTTTGCGCAGCATTCTGATGATAGTGGCAATGGAAAACTATTAGCAGCTTATGCAGATAGTTTGCAAAACCTCAGTAATCACTTAATTAACGATAGCATAGAGCCAGAACGGTATAACGCAAATTATACGTTTATCAGAACTTTGGTAAGTGCGCTTAAAATTCCCCGTTCATTTAATTATAGTTTTGATTCATTAAAAGCAATATCCATATTAAATTCTCCGGATGCCCGTTTCCGTATTTTCACCTGGAATGTGATGAATAATGATGGAAGTTACCGTTTTTACGGAACTGTCCAGATGAATAATCCGGATGGAAAACTGGAGATGTTTCCGCTATTAGACTATTCGGCAGGAATAAAAAATCCTGCCGATACAGTTACCGGAAACGATAAATGGTATGGCGCACAATATTATAGGATAATACCGGTAACGTACAATGTAAAAACTCCCTACTATATTTTATTGGGCTGGAAAGGCAACGACGTTAAATCCACTAAAAAGGTAATTGAAGTTTTATCATTTAAAGACGATAAGCCTTATTTTGGAATGCCTGTATTTGACGGCGATAAAAACCATCAGGCTACTAAGAGAATTATATTTGAATATACACGCAAGGCAAGCATGTTTTTAAACTACAATCCCGAAGACGCGTTAATTGTTTATGACCACCTGGCTCCGCCTGCGGATAAATTAGAAGGCAGATATGAATTGTATGGGCCGGATTTTTCTTACGATGGATTTAAACTCGTAAACGGCAGATGGAAGCATGTTGAAGATTTACAACTAAAAAATGCGCCTACCGATACCGATTCTCAATTTAATGATCCTAAAAAACTAGGTGAAAATTTTCCGGCCGAAAAAAAGCAGAAAGGCAATTGATCTAATTCCAGAATTTGCTTTCCGGTTTAACACACAAACCTTTGCATATCATCAATTTTTAAAATGTATTGAAGATTATTGTTTCAGCAGCCCTTAAATATTTCGGGCTGGTTTAAAAATTTGACCTGATATTAGCGATTTATCAATTATCCTTCTTATTTTGCAAATTGAATCTTATAAAATTCAGCAAATAGGAACCAACTTATAAACATGAAACAAGAAAAACAATTATTTGGCCACCCGGCCGGGCTGTACATTCTTTTCTTCACAGAAATGTGGGAAAGATTCAGTTATTACGGTATGAGGGCATTATTAGTCCTTTTTCTGGTAGCATCTGTAAACGGAGCAAATCCAGGTTATGGATGGTCTGAAGCGGATGCGTTAAAACTTTATGGAATTTATACATTCCTTGTATATCTTTCTTCTATCCCGGGGGGCTACATTGCTGATAAATGGCTGGGACAAAAAAAGGCAGTGATGCTTGGAGGATTATTTCTTGTTGCGGGTCACGGAATATTGGCAATACAGGCCTTATGGGCATTTTATACGGGTATTGGTTTAATCATTGCCGGGGTAGGTTTCTTAAAGCCAAATATATCTACAATGGTTGGTGGTTTATATGCTCCAGGAGATGACAGAAGAGACAAAGGTTTTACCATTTTTTACATAGGTATTAACGTTGGAGCCTTTTTATCAGCATTAATTGTTGGTTATATTGGTGAAACTTATGGATGGCATTATGGTTTCGGCGCTGCCGGAATTGGAATGGCAATTGGACAAATCGTTTTCATGTCTGGTCAGAAATATTTAACCGGAGTTGGCGAATCCTTCAAATCTCTTGAATCTAAAGGAGCAGTAAAAGATAATCCATTAACGAAAATTGAAAAAGACAGAATTATCGTGATGCTGATCTCTTTCCTGATGATCATCGTTTTCTGGGCTGCTTTTGAGCAAGCCGGTGGTTTAATGAACTTATACGCAGATCAAAAAACCGATCGTATGATTGGCATGATTGGCTGGGAAGTTCCGGCAACCTGGTTTCAATCAGTAAATGCATTTTTTATCATTACGCTTGGAGTTCCAATTGCTGCATTCTGGTATAGCCGTAAGAAAAGTGGTAAAGAATCGTCTTCCATCTTAAAAATGGCAGTTGGTGTTATCATAATGGGTTGGGGATTTTTATTTATGTCTGCAGCATCATTACAATATCAAAGCGCTGGTTCATCTGCAATGTATTGGTTAGTTTTGGCATACCTTTTCCATACAATTGGAGAATTATGTGCCTCCCCTGTTGCACTATCGTATATCACTAAATTATCTCCGCTAAAGTATTCTTCTATTATGATGGGAGTTTATTTTGCTGCCACAGGTTTAGGAAACTATGTTGCCGGTTGGGTTGGTGTTTGGTCTCAAAGTGCCGGAGAACTGCAAATATTTACAGGAATTGCAATTTTCTGTACAGTATTTGGCGGACTCGTTATATTAATGTTAAAACCTTTAAAGAGACTTGCCCACGGAGCTGAAGATTTCAGCGAAGAAACCATGGCAGATTTCAATACACAACAAATTGAAGTGGATCCGGCTTTAAAGCCGCAATAAAAAATAGTACAATATTGAAGCCCTTTGCCTAAAAAGCTAAGGGCTTTTTTTGTGATTAATTATTGTTTACTCGCTAATAATTTAATCATTCAGTTTGAGGATTTCCTGCTAAGAAAGCCTTTTGAAATATTTACTAC
>JBDTLL010000140.1:0-6285 GCA_039934815.1 Daejeonella sp.
GCCTGAAATTTGGGGTCTTCAGGTTTTAAATCACTTATTAAATATTCCAGGCTGCTTAGGCTGCAAACTTTCATTTTCTGTACAGAATCCAGCTTTTCTCCAATACTCATAATTGCAACTTTAGCTGCCGACCGAATCATCGCTTTCTTAACCTGTACAACTTCAAAGTCTGAATCTGTAATACCTTCCTTGAGATCTATTCCATTGGCACCGAGAAAACACAAGTCTACTTTTATCTCCAATAGATCGGTAACAGTTTTCGACCCGATATTTATATGTGCATTCTTACTTAACTGTCCGCCAATTAATATGACTGTTAAATTTTTATGTTCTGATAACTCCAAAGCAACCAGAGGACTTACTGTAAAAAATGTGGCTTCTAAATCTTTAGGAATCAATCTTGCCATTTCCATCATGGTTGTACCGCCGCCGGTTAAAACAACCATGCCTTCAGAAATTAGCTTTATTGCTTTTTGAGCAACTTCCTTTTTAGAATCTTTAGCATAAATATCATTCAATTGATAAGGATAGTGGAATGACTTTGATAAAGCCCCACCATGAACCTTTAAAATCTTTCCTTCCTCCGAGAGATTATTTAAATCTCTGCGGATCGTGTCTTCAGAAACCTGTAGTTGAATACTTAAGTCAGACGACAAAACCTTGTTATGTAGATTGATTTGCTTTATAATAAAAGCATGTCTCTCTTTCTTAAGCATGTTAGAAATTGGCTGTTCCACTTTAAATGATTTATGGTAAAGTTGCATTTTTTTGCCGGTTTGCGAAATTTACAATGCCGGAGTTAATATAATACGATGCATAATTAATCATCAACCTTTAATTTAAAGATAATTCTGCATTTTCCTGCAATTAATTTTATAGGCCTTAAAATACACAACTTAAATTTTTTGAGAATTTTTGGAAACTGTATAATCTGCTTTCGCGATGCTTTATGACACGAAAATAACGATAGTCTGTTGAAATTTTGTGTTAAAATTACACTATCGACTTTTTACAATAAGAAAAAAAAATATGCGTTTTTATGAGTTTTTTATCAAATTTTCTTGCGTATATCTGCAATTAATCCAAATTTAGGGGTTCAGGGAATCTCATTTTATGAAATCTTTCTGATTGTTAAATAACACTTTAAACCAACTAATTAAGATTTAAGTATGAAAAAAAGACTACTCATGTTGTTCTTGGGTATCTTCATCTTAACTGTTCAAGCTTTAGCCCAGGAAAGGGTAATTGGCGGTAAAGTTTCGGATGATGATGGATTGCCTCTTCCCGGAGTTTCAGTAAAGATAAAGGGAGCAACAAACGGAACTACTACCAACGTAGATGGAAATTATTCTATTAAAGCAACGCAAGGCCAGGTTCTGGTATTTAGCTTTATAGGAACAGTAACACAGGAACGTACTGTTGGCACGTCAAACACGATAAGCCTGGTACTTAGAAATGATACAAAAGCTTTAAATGAAGTTGTTGTAACAGCCCTGGGTATTAAACAGGAAAAAAGAGCTTTAGGAACTGCAGTAACGGAAATAAAGGGTGCTACTATTCAGCAATCACAAAGAGAGAATTTCTTAAACGCGTTGCAGGGACGTGTTGCAGGTTTGGATGTAACTAATACTTCCGGATTACCGGGAGCGTCTTCCTCTGTAATTATCCGTGGTATAACTTCTTTAAGCGGAAGTAACCAGCCATTATTTATTGTGGATGGTTTGCCAATTGATAACAAAACATTTAACACTTCAAATCTGGCATCTGATGCGCCGGGTTCACCAACCGGTTTCAATAACCGTTCTGTTGATTTTTCTAACAGAGCTGCCGATATTAATCCGGATGATATTGAAACTTTAACCGTATTAAAAGGCCCTGAAGCCACAGCATTATATGGTATAGATGCTGCTTCGGGTGCGATAATCATCACAACTAAAAAGGGTACTGCAGGAGCTGGAAGAATTAGCTACAGCAATAGTTTTAAAGTTTCTCATGTTACAAAAGTGCCGGAAATACAACAAGTGTACGGACAGGGAACTTATGGAACAAGCAACCCAAACAGCTTTAGTTATTTAGGTCCAAAATATCCTGCCGGGACTAAATTATATGATAATATTTCTCCTTTTTTCAAGGATGCTTTTACTCAGAAGCATAATTTGTCTTTCGACGGAGGAACTGAAAAAGCAACATACAGAATTACAGCTGCCGTGATTGATGAAAGCGGAATTATTCCGGGAGCTGATTTAAGCAGAATTAATTTTGGAACTGCAACTTCTGCAACTTTAAATAAAATTCTTTCGGTTGATGCGACTCTTAATTTTACCAACGAAAAAAACAATCAGGTATTTAAGGGTGCAGGTGGAGCTTTGCTTAGCTTATTAACCTGGCCATCTGTAGATGATGCACAAAACTATTTGACACCATCTGGCGTGAGAAGAACTTTCACCGGAACAGATAATTTAGGTGATGAGCCTGAAAATCCATACTTTTTGGTTAATAAAAACCTGAATGAAAGTGCTACCAATCGTGTGGTAAGTAATGTTGCGTTTAATATAAACACAGCAAGCTGGTTAACCACTCGTGCTCAGGTAGGTTTAGATGTTTATTCAACAGAATTAACTATTGTTCGTCATCCTCAATCCAATTATGGATATAGTATAGGTGGTGTGTATGATAAAGGTGTTTCTAATAGCCGCAATATAAACGCACAATTATTAAATACTTTTAAATATGATTTTGGAAAATTTAAGACTTCCTTTTTAGTTGGAGGTTCATTAAATGACAGCCGGTACGTTACAAATTCACAGACCGGAACTAATTTTCTGGAACCGAACTTTTTATCAATCAACAATACAGATCAAACAACACAGCGTGGCAGAACTATTTTGACTCAACGCCGTTTATTGGGTGTTTTTGGAAATATGATTACCAATTATGATAACCTGCTTTACTTAACCTTAACAGGACGTAATGACTGGACATCTACATTGCCAATTCAAAACAGGTCATTCTTTTCTCCATCTGCGCAGTTGTCATTTATTTTTACTGAGTTAGATGCATTCAAAAATCTTTCCTGGTTATCAACTGGTAAGTTAAGAGGATCAGTTGGTAGTGCTGGTAAAGATGCTTCGCCATACAGTATTTATCCATCACTAGAAAATCAGCCTACTACTGGCGGTGGTTTCGGTTTTGGATTTACCGGCCCGAGTTATAACCTGAAAGCGGAGAGAACCAATTCATTTGAATTAGGTACTGAGTTGGGTTTCTTTAAAGACAGATTAACTGTTGATGCTGCTTACTACCAGAAAAAATCTGTTGATCAGATTATTCGCGATTTGCGCTTAAGCTATGGAACCGGATTTATTCTTCAGGTATTAAATGGAGGTGACATAACTAACCGTGGTTTTGAATTGCAATTAAACGCAACGCCTGTTATGAAAGACAATTTTAGCTGGGATTTAAATGCAAACTTTAACAGAACAAATAGTAAGTTAAGTAAGCTTCCGCAGGATTTGCCTGAGTATTATGTGTCTGATACCTGGTTATACCTGAATGTAAGAAACGGTGCTGTTCCGGGTGAGCCTGTAACCACGTTTACTAGTTTCCCTTACCAGAGAAATTCTAATGGCGACGTTTTAATTAATCCAACAACTGGTTTACCTCTTCGTGATGTAACTAAATTCCAAAAAGTAGGAGATAGAAATCCAGATTTTACCATCGGCTTGAGCAATGGTTTTAATTACAAAAACTTGCGATTAAGCTTTTTATTGGATATGAGAAAAGGCGGCGATGTATTTAATGCAACAGAACATTATTTAACACAAAGAGGATTAAGTATGAGAACACTTAATCGTGAGCAGCCATTAGTTATTCCTGGAGTATTAAAAGACGGCCTGGAAAATTCAGCAAGCCCAACAAAAAACTCTATTGTAGTTATTCCATATAACAATAACAGTTATTACTCCAGTACAGGAGCTTTAGCCGAAGAAGATTTTATTGAAAAAGATATTAACTGGATCCGTTTAAAAGACGTGACATTCAGTTATGCTTTCCCTAATAAAGTTTTGGATAGAACTAAAGTTTTCAAATCAGCAAGTGCGTTTGTTACAGCAACAGATTTGTTCATTATCACTAATTATTCAGGTTTAGATCCGGTTGTAAACGGAAATAGTGCTGCAGTTGGTGGAAGTGGAGCTACGGGTTATGATTACGGAAACTTCCCTTTCCCGGTAGGATTTAACTTCGGGTTGAAAATTGGATTATAACAAGAAAGATCAAAATGAAAAAAATATTATATATAGGATTATTAGCGGTTGGTTTAACATCCGTTACCGGCTGTAAAAAATATTTGGATGTCAATACAAATCCAAATTATCCTCAGGAAGTTGCACCTTATCTGTACCTCTCGCCTATTGAATCGTATATGGCAATTGGTATACAGTTTGACGCCAGATACATTGGAAAATATGTACAAAATTGGTCGGCAAACTTTGCAGGCGATACCTGGGATAAACACGGGTATATTCCCGGAAGTGATGCTTCTGGCGAATTATTTAAAAGCGTTTACTGGCGCCACGGTTTAAACCTTGGTGAGATGATCAGACTTTCTGAAGAACAAGAGCGCTGGGATATGGCCGGAGCAGGTAAAATTATCCGTGCATGGGGTTGGCAAATGCTTACTGATTATTCGGGTGAAACGATTATGTCTGAAGCCTTTCTGCCGGATAAAAAAACATTTAACTACGACACGCAGGAGCAAATTTACGCCGAGGTAGTTCGCTTATGTGAAGAAGGTATTAAAGATCTGGAACGAACTGACGGTGCGGTTAGTCAGGCTTACATGGCTAAAGGAGATTTAATGTTTAATGGTGATCGTGCAAAATGGATAAAATTTGCTTACGGATTATTAGCGATAAATGCCCATCACTTATCAAATAAAGCTAGTTACGACCCGGATAAAGTTATTTCATACGTAGATAAGTCGATGGCTTCTAATGCGGATGATGCTTTAATTCCTTTTAATGGTACAGTTGGAGGCGATGCCAATTTCTTCGGCCCGTTGCGTAATAACATTTCATCGTTCAGACAAACTAATTATATAGTAAGCCTGATGGATGGAACTAAGACAATGGGAGTCAGAGATCCACGGATTAGTCGGATGTTGGTTACAGCTCCTGATTCAGTAATTAGAGGAATCGAACCTACACAAGGTTATGGCTCATTGGCAACTTCACAAAGACCAAATACATTATGGAACACCGTTGGGGCACCTCCGCCAGGATTAGTTGGAAGATATCTTTTTGATAATAAAGCTAAATTCCCGTTGATGACCTATGCACAAATGCAATTTATTAAAGCTGAAGCTGCTGTTAAAAAGAATGATCAAGCCACTGCTCGTTTAGCATTTCTAAATGGGGTATCGTCGCATATCGACTTTGTGAACCAGGTTAATTCACAGGTTGGTGCTCCGGGTTTTACAGCAATTACTGCTACCGAGAAGGCAGATTATCTGGCAAGTGCAGCAATTCCTTCGGGACCTCTAACAGTTAGCGATGTTTTGTTGCAAAAATATATCGCACAGTTTGGCTGGGCTTTTATAGAAACCTGGAGTGATATAAGAAGATATCATTATGATCCGGCAATTTTAAACGGTTTTACGCCGCCAACAGAGTTAAATCTTTATCCGGATAATAATGGAAAACTTGCCTATCGTTTCCGTTTAAGATACAACTCTGAATATGTTTGGAACAGAGAATCTTTAGACGCAATTGGTGCTTTAAATCCAGATTTCCATACAATAGAAATGTGGTTTACAAAACCTTAAATTTTTAATGATCAATTATTATGAAAAAAATATATAAAGTATTAGGCCTCACACTAATATCTGCATCAGTAATTTTTACATCATGTAAGAAAGACGGTGTTGTAGATCGTGGCGGGATTTCTCAAGGCGGAAAGGTGAAGTTTGTTCATGCTTCGCCAGATGCACCTCAGTTTAATTTCTATGTAAACGGGACTAAAATTACTGCTGGTTTAGCCAGTAGTACCGGAGTTGAGCAAGGCATGGCTTACAGTGCAACAGGTTTACCAACATCTTTTGGTTATTCTAATTTCGAACCCGGAGCTTTGGTTTTTAAATCTTTGGTGGCCCCATCTTCAACCACGGTTGCAGCAGGAACCGAATTGTTTACTACCAACCTTTCTGTAGAGGCAGATAAATATTATTCATTATTTGCAATGGATTCCTTATCGAGAATAACTCCGGTTGTTTTTACAGATAATTTA
>JBDTLL010000141.1:0-6277 GCA_039934815.1 Daejeonella sp.
TATCGCATCAAAATCCCTCTTTACAGAAATTACATCATCGTTGGGAATTGATTATAAATATAAAGATCAGGATTTTATTGATTTTAATATTCAAAAGCTAATGCCACACAAATTTAGCCAATACCCACCTGCTCTGGCCGTTGGCGATTTAGACGGAAACGGCTTGGAAGATATGGTGGTCGGGGGTGCCTATTCCAATCCTGCAAAGATATTTTTACAAAATACTGATGGGAGATTTACCAGTCGAAACTTTACATCAGAAATGGCGGCGACGCAAAGCCACTATCAGGATTTAGGAATTTTAGTTTTTGACGCAGATAATGATAAAGATTTGGATGTCTATATGGCAAGCGGCGGGTATGAAAATGCTCCAAATTCGTCTTCTTATCAGGATAAATTATACCTCAACGACGGAAAAGGTAATTTCCAGCTCAGCGAGGGCGCATTGCCAAAAAACTACACCAGCAAATTTTGTGTAAGAGCTTCTGATTATGATCGGGATGGAGATCTGGATCTTTTTGTTTCGGGGCGGGTTGATCCGTGGAACTATCCAAAACCGGTATCAAGTTATATTTTCAGAAACGATTCGAAAAATGGAAAGGTTAAGTTTACCGATGTCACGCATAACGTAGCGGCTGCCCTAACCAATGTGGGCATGGTTTGCGATGCAGTATTTAGTGATTTTGATAATGATGGCTGGGAAGATTTGATAGTTGCCGGAGAATGGATGCCGGTTACTTTTTTGAAGAACAATAAAGGAACATTCAGCAACGTAAGTCAATCATCCGGCGTGTACGATAAAAAGGGATGGTGGAATACCATAGCCCCGGGTGATTTTGATAACGACGGCGATATCGACTATATCATCGGGAACCAGGGTGACAATACATTTTATAAAGCCAGTGAAGAATTTCCCACATTTATTACCGCGAAAGATTTTGATAATAACGGTAGTTTTGACGCCATCCCATCCTTGTTTTTACCTGACCAAACAGGTAAGAAAAAGGAGTTTCCGGCTCATACCAGAGATGATATGGTGAAGCAGATTATTAGTACAAGAGTGAAGTATCAAAATTACAAATCGTACGCCACTGCAACTATGGATGATATATTTCCAAACGAAACACGTAACGGCGCCCTTCGTTTAAAAGCAAATTACCTGCTTTCCGGCTTTTTCAGAAACGATGGTGGAGGTAAATTCACAGTTTCGCCATTGCCCGTAAAAGCGCAGGTATCTGTTTTAAACGGAATTGCTGTTGACGATTTTGATGGTGATGGAAATTTGGATGCTGTAATCAATGGAAACGATTTTGGAACCGAAGTTTCAATAGGCCGGTATGATGCATTGAATGGGCTCTTTTTAAAAGGGAACGGAAAGGGGGAGTTTAAGCCCTTATCCATTTTGGAAAGTGGAATATTTATTCCGGGCAACGGCAAGGCTTTAGTAAAACTGAAAGGAGCAAATGGTAAATATCTGTTGGCAGCGAGTCAGAATCGAGGGCCGTTAAAGGTTTTTAATTTAAAAACGGCGGCTGTCCACGTGCCGGTAAAAACTACGGATAAAAGTGCCTTAATTCAATTTGCAGATGGCCGATTGCAAAAGCGTGAATTTTATTTTGGCTCATCTTTTCTGTCGCAATCGTCCAGAGCATTAGACATTACTTCAAAATATCGTTCGGTGACTATAACTGACGTTAACGGAAAAACGAGGAAATTTTAATTCGTGTGAGCACCAATTGCGGCCCGAACTTATTTTGCGGATATCGGAATATAGAAAAAGGGCTGGTTCCCAGATAACCTTTATGTATATTTTCTCTACTTAATTTGTTGGAAATGAAGCGCTTTTTTTATATTAGCCAAGATATGGTTTAAGAATTATCCCCGTTCATTATGCAAAAGGTTGAGAAATTTCAGATGTTGCCGTTGCTATTCGTTTTGTTGCTTGCAGTCAGTTGTCGGCAAGCGCCGAACTCTAATCTTTCCGATACCGAAATTCTTCACCAAAATCAGGACCAGTTAACGCAGGTAATTATCTATGATGTTTTTACCCCGCCTGTGGCAAGTCGTATTTATGGCTATACCTCATTAGCATCGTACGAAGCGTTGCGGTTTTCTAAACCCGGATCTGCATCGATTGTAAAAAAGTTAAACGATTTTCCAGACTTCCCACAGCCTCAAATAGGCAAAAAATACAATTTTTCACTTGCCGCGAGTCAAGCTTTTTTTAAAGTGGTACACAAAGTAGTTTTCTCGGTGGACTCGTTAAAAAATTACGAAAAGAAATTATTCGGCCAGTTTGAAAATTCGCTCGACCCGGAAGTCTATAAGCGTTCAATTGCTTTTGGCGATTCTATAGGCAGCCTAATTCTACAGGTCGCAGCAAAAGATGGCTATGTAAAAAGCCGGGGTAAACCAAAATTTTTGGGGAACGAAAATGTAGGACAGTGGCGTCCCACTCCGCCAGATTATATGGACGGTGTAGAATGGTGCTGGGGCACGATGAAGCCGATGCTGCTTGATGCCGGTTCTCTTTCAGAAAATTTGCCCAAGCCTCCCAAATTTAGTCTTGACTCTGGCTCAGTATACTATAATGAAGTAACAGACTTATACAAACTGACCAACAATCTTAGCTCCGAACAAAAAGAAATCGCCCGTTATTGGGATGATAATCCGTTTGTAGTGGAACATTCAGGGCATATGATGTTTGCTAACAAGAAAATAACTCCTGGAGGGCATTGGATGGGTATTGCCGCAATTGCCGCAAAGCAGGCAAATGCTGATGCCGTACAAACAGCCAAGGTTTACGCTGTAACTTCGGTGGCGCTTTATGACGCATTTATTTGCTGTTGGAATTTAAAATATAAATACAATACCATCAGGCCTGTTACGGTTATAAACGAACATATTGATAATAACTGGCAGCCCATGTTGCAAACGCCACCTTTCCCCGAATATCCCAGCGGCCATAGCACCATTACACGAGCTGCTGCAACGGTACTTACCAAAATGTTCGGTGAGAATTTCGCATTCGAAGATACTAGCGATCTGAAATATATTGGAATGAAAAGGAAATTTAAATCTTTTATTCAAGCCTCTGATGAGGCATCAATAAGTCGGGTTTACGGCGGAATACATTATCGTTTTAGCGTAGATGAAGGGGTGAAAGAAGGCAAAAAGGTAGGCGATATGGTCGCTGAGAAATTAAATCTATAACAGCTTTTTGTCCTGAAATTTTAAATAAATCGCAACAAGCATGAAATTTCCTATGATGAAAATCACAAATACTGTAAATATTAACAATAAATCTCTTTTTTGGATTTTTGCTTTACTCTCTTTTTTCTTGTCGCCGGAGGTTTTTGCGCAAAATGCTCCCGCACAAAAAGTTCCTGAATTCACTTTTTACAAAATGAACGGCCAGGCTTTTGTCCGAAAGGATATTTCAAAAACCAAAAAGGCCGTAATAATTTTCTTTGATGTTACTTGTGATCATTGTCAGAAAGAATTGAAAAGTATGTCAGATCATTTCGCCGAGTTTAAAAAAGCCGAATTCTATATGGTTTCGATGGATAACGTTTCGGGTATAGAGTTATTTATGAAACGCTATGCACCAAATATGAATGGAAAGCCAAATGTGACTCTGCTTACGGATATTAACCGGCAGTTCATCGAGCGCTTCTTGCCGGTGCAATATCCGGCTCTTTATATTTATGGAACCGATGGCCGTTTGATCCGCTATTTTGGGCAAAACAGTAAAATTTCCGAAATTATAAAAACCGTTAATCAATTATAAAATACGCAACAGGTCTCATAATTAATCCGGAAGCCTTCACGCTTATCGCGTTAGCTTATAAAATTCAACTCCTTTCAGAACAACTTTCCTGATTTTCTATTTTTTAAAACTTAGTTTGGGTGGTCTTGTTAAACTTATAATAACCGAATGGTTATGTACAGATTTAATAACCTTAAACCAACTATAAACATGAAAAATTCTATAAAAATAATTGGAATTGTTGCCGGAGCAGTGGCTGCTGCAACTTTGATAACCCGTAAACGTGCTGATGGTACTACTATGTTTGATGATCTTGCAGATGCAAGTAAAAACCTGGGCGACAAATTAGTTCAGTTTGGAACTAAATTAAAAGATAAATTCCTTCCGGATATGAAAGGTCCTAACGGAGAAGATATGTTTGCGGATATGTATAACCGCAATTATTATTTAGATGATATGAATAACCGGATCTATACAGATCAGGCTTAATTTTTTTAAGAACCCTTTCTAAACAGCAAAGCCCCGAATTTCGGGGCTTTACTGTTATAAATATTTTAGCATTAGATTAGCTGCGTCTGCGTCTTTCGCCGCCACCGCCTTCACGACGGCCACTGCCACCGCTTCCGCTGCTGCGTTCTTCACGACGTTTTCCTGAGAAATCACGGAAGCCACCACCGCCTTCGCGATTGCCACCTTCGCGGTTTCCACCACGATAACCGCCACCGCCTTCGCGTCTGCCGCCACCGCCGCCATAACCACCGCTACGCTCACGTCCGCCACTGCGTTCGCGACCACCGCCGCCACCACCGCCTTCACGGTCGCCGGCTAATTCAATACGAACATCGCGTCCCTGATAATCAACAGATTTAAAACCTTCCTGAACTTGGTTCACATATTCGTTCTCTACTTCAAAGAAAGTAAATACGCCTTTTAAGTCGATTTTACCAATGCTTTTGCCATTCACTTTAGTTGTGTTACAGATAAATCCTAACATGTCGCCACGTGTAAAATCATCTACAGAACCAAGATTCATAAACAAACGGGTATAACCTGCACTTGTGCTCGATTTAAATGAACGGTCTCCACGATCACCGGTACGGTCATCTTGTGCCGGAGCATTTAAGTCTGGTGCATTTTTGTAATATTCAAGGAAACGGTTAAACTCTAAAGAAGCAAAACGTTTGATGATATCTTCTTTTTCCAGATCCTTAAATTCATCCATTATCCGTGGAATATATTGTTCGATCTGTTCTTCGTTAACCTCTACATTATGTACTTTATGCACCAATGCGAATAATTGTTTTTCGCAAACATCAAACCCGTTTGGAATTTCAGCTTTTGTAAACTGCTTACCAATAACACGTTCTATCTGACGAATTTTTCCCTGCTCTTTGGAATTGATAATGGCGATAGAAATTCCCATTTTACCCGCACGTGCTGTACGTCCGCTTCGGTGAGTGTAGTTTTCTATCTCATCAGGTAATGAATAATTTATTACGTGGGTTACATCATTAACGTCAATACCACGTGCTGCCACGTCTGTTGCTATTAATAACTGTAAACTACGATCGCGGTAGCGTTTCATAACCTTATCTCTTTGTTGCTGAGAAAGGTCGCCATGAAGCGCATCTGCGTTATAACCGTCTTTGATTAAAGATTCGGCAATTTCCTGAGTTTCAATTTTTGTACGGCAAAAAACAATACCGAAAATTTCCGGATTGTAATCAACAATGCGTTTGAACGCTGCATATTTATCACGGGCACGTACCACATAATACTCGTGAGAGATATTGGCGTTACCTGTGTTTTTGGTTCCCATCGTTAATTCATGCGGATCGGTCATGTATTTTTTGGCGATCCGGCGAACTTCAGTTGGCATAGTTGCAGAAAACAACCATGTTTTTTTATCATTCGGAGTGGTAGATAAAATGATATCGATGTCTTCCTGGAAACCCATATTTAACATCTCATCAGCTTCGTCTAAAACAACGTATCTAACCTGAGAAAAATCAATAGCTTTCCTGTTAATAATATCAAGCATACGACCTGGTGTGGCCACTACAATTTGTACGCCCCGCTTGATCTGGCGTAATTGGTCTGAGATGTTAGCGCCTCCATAAACAGCAACAACGCTAACGTTCTTCATGCTTTTGGAGTACTTATTTATGTCGCTGGCAATCTGTAAACAAAGTTCACGGGTTGGGCATAAAATAAGTGCTTGTGGATAATTTTGATCAAAGTCCAGTAATTCTAATAAGGGCAGGCCAAATGCTGCCGTTTTACCGGTTCCTGTTTGAGCTAATCCGACAAAATCGTTGCTGCCTGAAAGTAATACCGGGATGGCTTGTTCCTGGATCGGTGTAGGGTTTTCAAACCCTAGTTCAGTAATGGCATTAACAATATCATGACGGATACCCAAGGTACTAAATGGGTTCATGATGTATTTTAAAGCTTCAAAGCGTTATTGCTCTAAAGCGCCCGCAAAGGTAAGAATATTTTCCATTCTTT
>JBDTLL010000142.1:0-6237 GCA_039934815.1 Daejeonella sp.
GATGGAAAAAACAATCCTTCTTTTGCCATAGCGTAATACGGTCGGGCACCGGTTAAAATAGAAGCATGTGTACAACCAAAGGTGGTTATTAATATCAGCACTGAAATAAATAAGGCGCCGCTGTTTCCCCAAAAACTGCGCACCGCTTCTACGGCGGCTATTTCATTTCCGGCTGCATATATTCTATTCAGATCCGGGATGGAAAGTAAAGACAGATAAGTCGTATTTATTAAAAAATAAATCGCAATCACGAATATCACGCCCAGAGCAACTCCTTTAGGAAGGGTTTTCTTAACGTCTTTAATTTCGCCACCAATAAAGCCGATAGAATACCAGCCCTGATAAGCCCAGAAAGCCGCAAGCATGGCTGTAATAAATGTGCTGGTAGAAACGGTGGAGTTTGCTGCAGAAAAATTGAAGCTCTGTGAAACTGACGCAGAACTACTGCTTAATCCAAAAACAATAATTGATGCAATACCAATTACAACCAATAGCAGAATTCCATTGCTTAATCCGGCTCCTGTTTTAATTCCTCTGGTGTTTACCCAGCTCAGAAAAATGATCAGTAAAATTGCAGTCAGTTTTATGCTGAATCCGGCAAACGGGTAAAATAAGCCTGCAATATTTACATCGGCGAAAGCCTGAAAAAGAGGAGGGAAGTGTAAAATACTATCTAAGGATTGAGCAAAAACATACGCTATTGAAGCAATAGCAGCCGTTTGAATGACCGCAAATAACGACCATCCAAAAATAAAGGCGAAAAACCGGTTGTAAATCTTTTTGTAGTAAACAAATTCTCCTCCGGTGTCAGCCAGCAGGCCCGCAACTTCAGCATTACACAAAGCGCCAATTAAGGTGATTGCACCAGCCGTTATCCATGCAATTAAAACCCATGCTGATGAGTTTAATTCGGCAGCCATAGGAGCAACTTTCTTATAAACTCCCGAACCTAAAATGTTGGCTATGACAACTCCGATAACATAAAATAATCCAAGAGTTCTGCATAAATGTTTTGCTGAATTCATATTTTAATTAAACCTAAGCTAAGCATATTCAACCTGATTTTTATCCGGAGAAATATAGGAACTGTACTGATTTTAAAGTGCATAATTTCAAAAAATTAGAACATATATGGCGTATTTGGGTTGATAGGTTAATTATTTTAAGCTAAAGCAATTCGGCTTAAATCAGAAACTTTTCTTTTATTCGCTGAAATAAATTTATTTTATTGAATAATATTTTCTTAAACAAACCAAAAAACAAATGAAATTATCTAGTTTAAAATTAACAACTGCAGTTTTAGGACTTGCTATTTTTCCATTAGTATTTACTTCTTGCAGAGCTAAGAAACCAGTTCCGGCACAAACCACTGTAGAAGTTGTAGAAAAAGAAGAACCAGCTCCGGCTCCTGTTGAAGAAAAAGTTGAAGAAGCTCCGGCTCCGGTTGTAAAAATGCCAGATTTTAATTATCGTAATATTCAGTTTGAATTTAATTCTGCAGTTTTAAAAACGTCATCGTACCAGGTTTTAGATCAGATTGGTGCTGAGATGAAAAAATATCCGGATGTAAAATTTGATATTAATGGCCATTCTTCTGCGGAAGGAACTGATCAGCGTAATCAGACTTTATCGGTTGATCGTGCTAACTCTGTAAAATCTTATTTAGTTAATTTAGGTGTTGGCGCTAATAACTTAAATGCTGTTGGCTTTGGCGAGTCTAAACCAATTTCTCCAAATACTACAGAAGAGGGTCGTGTGTTGAATCGTCGTGTTGAGATTGAGAAAATCAATTAATACGAAATCTCTTAATGTTAAAAAGGCTGCTTAAAATTTAAGCAGCCTTTTTTTATGAAATGCAAAGTTTAAATAAACGGAATAAGGCAAGTATTTAACCTGTTGAAAAAATAACTTCTTTGAGGTAGAAAAATAGATTCATCTTTTTTTAACTTTTCTTGAATTATACTGTTGTAAGGTTATGGAACATTCAATCTTTTTACTTGCAAAAGACCCGGAAAATGATTGCCATGATCTGATTTTTCACCGGGATGGAGATTTACGCGTTCGCGTGATTTGCGTAGGCGATGTAGAGTATAAAATCAATCCGGACGAGTTGCAATTCTTTGCCAAGAACGACGGCACAGAGTTGATGTTTGAAACCATTAAGTATGATTTTGACGATCCGGGATTGATAATAGAAGCAATCCGTTGGTATGCAAATTATATAGGAAATCCGAATTTGGAAATTGAAGCAGAGTTCGAAAATCACCAGCTCCATAAAGGAAATGTTAAGTCGCCACCCAAGCGAAAACATAGAAAATAATTAGCGCATAATTGCGTCTGTCAATCTTGTTTGTTATTCTGAGCAACGAGTTCAAGAAATATTTTTATTCACGAACAAAAAAATCATTGAATTTAAGTCTTTTTCTAAAGGATCTGATTTATTTCGCGTAAACTCTGGCAATATTAACCTTAATCCTCGCGTCCAGAAATCTTTAGCATTTAAAATATCAATATTTTGAACATCTAAATAATAATCTGCATTTTGCGATTTTAAGAGAAATATGAATTACTGGCTGGTAAAAAGCGAACCCCATAAATACAGTTGGGATAAATTTAATGAGGATGGAAGAACATTTTGGGACGGAGTGCGCAATTATCAGGCTCGAAACAATCTTAAATTAATGGAAAAAGGCGATCTGCTTTTATTCTATCATAGTAATGATGGGAAAGAAGTAGTTGGTATTGCCAAAGTTGTAAAAGAATATTATCAGGATCCGACAACAGAAGATAAAAACTGGGTAGTAGTAGATCTGGTTCCGTTAGAACCATTGAAAAAGCCGGTGACACTTGCCGAGATTAAAGCCGATGCTTTCTTAAAAGACGTTGGCCTTATTCGCCAGGGGCGGCTATCTGTTATGCAGCTAAAACCTGAAGAATTTGACCGGATCATAGAATTGGGTAGTTAACAAATATAACAAAGTCAAATGCCAGATGAATTTCAGTTAATGATCAAAGACAAGATGAATGAATCTAACTATCATCTTCTGACCGATTTAATGCCGCAACAAGTTTGGACCGCCAATCCGGATGGAAGGATAAACTATGTTAACAAAAATACTATTGAATATTTTGGGCGGAGTTTCGATGAAATTATTGGAAATGGATGGCAGGAATTTATCCACCCGGATGATCTGTTCAATTGTATTGAGGTTTGGACCCGCTCATTGTCAACCGGAGAACCTTACGAAATTGAATTTAGGCTACAGGCAAAAGACGGGGTATATTACTGGCATCTGGGAAGAGCCACTCCGGCAATTAAGCATTCAGAAATAATTCAGTGGTTTGGTACGAATACCTTAATAGAATCTCATAAACAAAACGAAGCAAAAAAGGATGAATTCATCAGCATGGCCAGCCATGAATTAAAAACGCCGTTAACCAGTTTAAAAGGATATTTGCAAATTTTATCGATGAGGGTTAAATCAGACGCTCAAAATCTCAATTTTGTTGAGAAAGCGCTGATGCAAATAACCAGGCTGGAGGGTTTAACAAATAATTTATTGGATGTTTCTAAAATATCAGCTGATAAATTAATTCTCAATAAAACGGAATTCGAATTTAAGGATCTCATCACACGTTGCGTCGATATAGTCGGGCATTCACAGAACACGCATACAATCAATATTAAAGCTAATGAAACGATTGCATTTGATGGCGACTTATTTCGGCTTGAGCAGGTAGTGATAAACTTTTTAACTAATGCCATTAAATATTCGCCAAATGCTAAGGAGATAATTGTATCCTCAACTGTTCAGTCAGATGGTATTGTAGTTTGTGTTGAAGATTTCGGAATTGGTATTGAGCCCGAGCATTTAGAAAAACTTTTTGACCGTTTCTATCGCATTGATAATGCAAATTCCAAATTTGAGGGGCTGGGACTTGGATTATATATTGCTTCAACAATTATAAAAAGCCATAATGGCGAATTCTGGATTGATAGTGAAGTTAATAAGGGTTCTAAATTTTATTTTAGATTACCGCTGGCAGAAAATAAAAGTTTAGAGCCCGAAACAGATTCAAAAACTTTTTACAAAGACAAGAGATTTGAAATTGATATTCATCCGGCCAATGAAATACTAGAAATCAGCTGGATAGGATATCAGGATGAAGAAAGTATTACTACGGGCACTCAACAGGTAATGTCGTTTTTAAGGAGCAATAAATTCTCTAAACTTTTAAATGATAATAGCAGGATTTTGGGTAACTGGTCCGAAGCTTCAAGTGTTCTGACTCCTGAAGTACATCAGGAACTGTTTGCTTCCGGTTTGAGGTATCTCGCCTGGGTTTTGCCGGCTCATAAATTCGGACAACTGGCCGCTTTTAAGGCTTTAAACAATATGGATAGCAGTGATAGCAGTGCAGCAAATAACCTGATAACGATTGAGTTTTTTGAGGGCCGCGAAGAAGCTGAGAACTGGCTCAACAGTTTTAATTGATTCAGGAATTGCAATCTGCTAAATTGTAAATAGGCTTAAAATTTTGAAAATTAGTCCAATCTGAATTGAACTATTTTAATCAAAAAATCAATAAGAGGTTATTCTGCAACTTTAAAGAAAAGAGCTTTCAATTCTGTTGCATCATCCGGCTTCATTTTTCCACCCAAAATAAGGCGTAACTGCCGGCGGCGTAAAGCGCCATCAAACAGGGTTTGCTCTTCTTCGGTTTCGGGCGTTAATGCCGGAACCGGAATGGTTCTGCCGCTTTGATCTACCGCCACAAAAGTGTAGTACGCTTCATTGGATTTTACTCGTGTTCCCGACGGAATATTTTCTGCCCAAACATCCAGGCGAACTTCCACGGAAGTGTTAAAAGCACGTGTAACCTGCGCTTCAATAGTGACTACATCGCCCAGTTTTATGGCATGCTGAAAAGAAACATTGTCTACAGATGCTGTTACCACGATGCGGTTACAATGCTTTTGAGCAGAAATTGCAGCAGCAATATCCATCCAGTGCAGCAGGCGTCCACCCATTAAATTATTAAGCGTGTTTGTATCGTTGGGCAGTACCAATTCATTCATTACGATAAACGAATCTTTGGCTTTTTTGGAGATCAATGTCATATGTCCGCAAAGGTAATCTTTGGAAATTATAATTTGATAGTGCGAAGTAAAAAGAATGTAAGAACTCGTTCTGTACAGGCAATTTATCGCCTGGCTGTATTGATCTGGCTGTAACCTAATAATTCTTCCCAGCGGGAGCCGGGTTTGCGGTAATAAAAAAAGATCTGATAATTATTTTCCGTTTCAAAATGCGAACCGTCAAAATAGGTGTCATCAATTACGCCATTGTCTGCCCAAACATAATGATAGTCATATACGCCCTGTTTTAAATACTGACGTAAATAAAATCGTTTTCGCACGTCGTCGTAATCCATTTTATTTTCATCCGTTAAACGATAGCTGTTAAATCTCCCAACCACATACGCGTTCCCGGAATTTGTTGGTCTTTGGGCCGCCAGGGTAAACTGAATCCATGCATAATCTCCGTCTGTGCGGCTGTCGCGGCCTTCCTGATTACGGATAAAAAAGGCGCCATTCTCATCATAATTAAATGTGTAGCTGATCCGGTCCTGAGTCGCGTCGGGCAATAAATAAACATTGTTAAAAGTGTCTTTAGAAATTTTGGAGATTCGTTCAGATTGAAAACGTAAACTTCTGATATCAAAACGGCGAAATTCATTTCCTCCCCAAAAGTCAAAACTGCGCACATCATTATAAACCAATTGATTTGGCCTGATAAAAGTTGGTCTGTTTATGGTTTGAGCAAAGTCTTCCCGTGCATTTTGCATCACTTTAACTTTCGCATCCAGATAAGGATTTGAAATATTAATGTTTGCATGGTTTACAATGAAATTGATCTTTTGCTTTTTATCACGCTCAGAAACATCTGTGGAGCGTGTAACTTCTGCCGCAATGCTTGCCAAATTTTCAACCACATAAAAACGTTTTGTTATTAATATTTTACTCTGATTATTGTCTTCATAAACCTTTAAAAGGTAGTTTCCTGAAATTTTTGGCCGCACGGTCAGGTTTGGTAAAGTCAACTCGTAATGCGTATAATTCTGAAGTGTATTAAATGAAAGTCGATAATCGCTGATGCGATCTTCCGAAAAACTTTCCAGGTAATCAATCGGCGAAAGCCTGCTGCTTTTCCAGTCAAAATCACAATGTTCAAT
>JBDTLL010000143.1:0-6181 GCA_039934815.1 Daejeonella sp.
TTCGACGATATTTTCACAAAAAGAATAGCGGAGGCGAATGAATTTTACAAACAAATTTCGCCTGAAATACATCATAAAGATTCCGAACATATTCGAAAAGCAGCCTTTTCCGGTCTGTTATGGAACAAACAATATTATAATTACAATATTCAACAATGGCTTAACGGAGATAAATATCAGCCTGAACCACCTCAGGATAGAAAGCAAGGAAGAAATTCAAACTGGCAAAATCTTAAAGCCGACGATATTATCAGTATGCCGGATAAATGGGAATATCCCTGGTTTGCAGCCTGGGACCTCGCTTTTCAAACTATCGCTTTCGCTGAAATAGATCTGGAATTTGCTAAAAAGCAGATCATGCTATTATTTACAGATAATTATTATTGTTCTGACGGAAGATTGCCGGCTTACGAGTGGAAATTTAACGATATCAATCCACCAGTACAAGCAATGGCAGTTGTGGAAATATGCAAAACGGAGAAAAGACGAACCGGAAAAATTGACCTCAATTTTTTGGAGACGATGTTCCCTTTGTTGTTAAAGAATTATCAATGGTGGGTAAAACGCGAAGATGCCAATCATAATAATGTTTTTGAGGGTGGATTTCTGGGATTAGATAACATCAGCATTTTTAACCGTAGCGAAGGCATCCCGCAAGGCGGAAGATTAGACCAGGCAGACGGAACCGCATGGATGGCACTTTTCAGCTTAAATATGTTAGAAATTTCGCTCATATTGACGGAAAGAGATTTAAAATACGAGAATGATTGTATCAATTTTTTCAACCAATTTGAACTCATTGCCAACTCGCTCCATAAAATATCCGCTATTTGGGCAGATAAAAACGATCTGGATAATGGTTTTTTCTATGACGTTTTACATCTTCCGGACCACCGTAAAATTCCATTAAAAATCAGGTCCATAGCAGGAATTATTCCCATGCTGGCGGTGAGTTGCATTTCTAACGAAGCATTAAAAAATGCTCCGGCTTTTAAAAAGTTACTCCACAGCTATGAGAAAAAAGAATGCAAATACCAGATTATTGACAAGGAAGAAAAAAGCGACAAAATTATCCTTTCATTATTAACGCCGCAGCAGCTAAAAGCTTTGCTGCCTGTTTTATTTGATGAAAATGAAATGCTGGCTCCCGGCGGAATCAGGTCGTTAAGCAAATTTTACGAAAAAGGATTTTCAATTAATATTGATTCCATTAACTATTCATTGAATTATTCGTCTGCTGAAAGTCCGAATTCAATGTATGGCGGAAACAGCAACTGGCGTGGCCCTGTTTGGATGCCTTTGAATTATTTGATTGTGAATACACTGAAAAGCTATTATGAATATTACGACGATAGTTTGAAATTTACTTTCGATACCAAAGAAATCAATTTAAAAAAAGCAGCAGAGATCCTTTCGGGAAGATTAACAAGCATTTTTAAACTACAAAAAAACGGAATACGAGCGTTTAATGGCAATGAAAAAACTTATCAATCTCCGGAATTCAAAGACCTTGTTCTGTTTTATGAATATTTTGATGGAGAAACATCGAAAGGTTTGGGCGCCTCGCATCAAACCGGATGGACAGCTTTAATTGCGTTGTTACTTGACTAAACACAAGAGCCGGAATTAATCCGGCTCTTGTGCATTAATCAACATGAAAATTTTTAATAGCCTGCATTTTGAACCAGGTTGGGATTGGCGTCCAACTCAAACTGAGGAATAGGATAAATTAATTTCGGATCATCAAAGGGCTTGTTGCCTACATTCTGCTGCGTCCTTTTAATTACGTTATACCGGTCGCCTTCAAAAGCAAGTTCACGCCTTCTTTCCAAAAGAATTTGATCTACAGTGGTCACTACAATTGGGCCTAATCCCGACCGGGCTCTGATGGTATTCACATCTTGTGTTGGAGTTGGAGTTCCGGCAAGCTGTCCGCCTCTAAAATTTGCTTCTGCTCTTGTAAGATACATTTCTCCCAATCTCACAATTGGAATATTAGCATACCGGTCTGCCCATTTGGAAGATCTTAAGGCTCCGGGTTTATCTCCGGAACCTTCATAAAATAAGTTTTTACGGGCATCGCCATTTTCATAAATTAATAAATGATCGTCATTAATATCGATATCTGCCCTTCCGATGCCCGGCAAGCTGGCATAAAAAGTTGATAAGCCTGCATTAGCAGT
The DNA here is from genome assembly GCA_039934815.1 of Daejeonella sp. GTDB lineage: Bacteria > Bacteroidota > Bacteroidia > Sphingobacteriales > Sphingobacteriaceae > Daejeonella. The sequence goes on from JBDTLL010000143.1 coordinate 2,184, forward strand.
TCCTGCATTAGTTTGCTGATTTTGCTGAATGGCAAAAATATCTTCAGACGTGTTTGCTGAATTATTAAATTCCTGAGCAATATTTGGAACAAGACTGTAATTTCCGGAAGCAATAACAGTATTTGCAGCACTGGCCGCTTTTTGATAGTCTCCCTGCGCTAAATAAATCCTGGATAAAAATGCAGCGGCAGCATAACTTGTTGCTCTGCCGTTCTGAGCAGTTGCCGGAAGCAAACCCTGCGCTGTTGTAAGATCAGTAATAATCTGAGCATACACTTCTCCAACAGTATTCCTGCTAACATTCAATTCACTCCCCGTAGTAGTTGTTGGAGTTACAATTAATGGAACTCCTGGTTGTGAATTTGCACCGGAAGGGCCACCTGTCCATGGCTGGGCAAAAAACCGAATCAACTCAAAGTAAGTAATAGCTCTTATAAATTTTGCTTCACCCAGAATCTGATCTTTTAAATCAGCATCTACCACATCAATACTGGCTTCTACATTATTGCATATATTAATGGCATTGTAAGCAGCGGTCCAGTCATTTGCCGCATTTGCATTTGTAGCCGTTGCGTTTTTATTGTTTATATCGCGATAGCTTGTAAAAGAGCCGCTCCAGGTTATATCAGATGTGTTTACAAATAACTCGCCAACCACGTTGTAATTGGTGCCAAACAAGGTACCCAATGTTCCGGCTGTTGCTGGAACACCAAAAGCAATTACACTGTAGGCCCCAAGCATGGTGTTTACTACACCAGCTGATGTTTTCAGAGCTATGTCAGAATCTATTGATTGCTGAGGCTTAATATCATCCAGCTGCTTTTTGCAGGATAAAATGCTTAGCAGCGTGAATAGAAAAATTGAGCCTTTCTTTATATATGTTTTCATAATCTGCCTCCTTAAAATTTTACGTTAACACCGAAAGTAATTGTACGAGCCTGAGGAGCGGTGTAGAAATCTACACCGTTATCAATATTGGAAATTGTGGTTGTGTTTACTTCCGGATCGCCATTTTTATATTTAGTTGATGTAAACAGATTGTACCCTGAAACATATACTCTGGCATTGCTAAACTTATTATTTACTACACTTCCCGGAATGGTATATCCCACAGTTGCAGATTTTAAGCGGAGATAAGAACCGTCGGATAACCAGCGTGATGAGGTTCGTGTTCCGTTTCCGAGTAAGAAGCGGGCCTGCGGAACGCTGGTTACATCGCCGGGTTTTTGCCATCTGTCAAGCTGATCCACAGTCTGATTATCGAAAAAATCTGCATTGGCCGACTGGTAAATACCGGCGCCGTTGTAAATATCATTACCATACACAAACTGGAAAAATACACTTGCGTCGAAATTTTTGTAACCAAAGTTATTTGTAAAACCGCCACTAAAATCAGGGTTTGAATCTCCAACTACCTGGCGAAATGCCTGGTTATAGTCGTTTGTTGTTGTTCCGTCCTGGAGGTAGTAAAGCGCATCGCCGTTTTGCGGATCAACTCCGGCATATTTTGCAGTGAAGAAAACTCCAATAGGATAACCTTCTATTGCTCTTTGCGGCGCACGGCCGGTGCCCAAAATCACTTGTCCGCCTAAATCTTTAATTTTATTTTTATTGAATGAGATATTGAAGTTGGTGCTCCATTTAAAATCTCCAACAAAATTCTGGCTGTTTAAAGTCACTTCAACTCCTTTATTCTCCAATTTTCCAACATTTTTCAGAACCGTAGCAAAACCAGAGGTAGAGGGCAGATTCACATTTAAAAGCAAATCTTTCGTTTGTTTATTATAGTAAGAAACATCTCCGCTTAAGCGGTCATTAAAGAATCCAAACTCAAGTCCGGCATCAAAAGATGCGGTTCTTTCCCATTTTAAATCTGGGTTTGGAACCTGCGTTGGCACATATCCGGGTAAATTTGGATAAAATGATGCTCCAAATAAAGCCAGAGCCTGAAAATCCGGAATACTGGAATTTCCGGTAAAACCGTAGCCCGCCCTGAGTTTTAAAAAGCTTACTAATTTTTGATCTTTCAGAAAATTCTCTTTGCTGAGGATCCATCCCGCCGAAGCGGCAGGAAAAAATCCATAACGGTTATTTGCCCCGAATTTACTGGAGCCATCATAACGGGCACTTACAGATACTAAATATTTCTCCGCATAGCGATAATTTGCCCTCGCGAAATAAGACTCGAGAGCTTCATTAGTACCTACCGAAGATCCAAAGGTAATACTGGATGCACTGGCAAGATTTTTAAAATCATCTGAGGGAAACCCTTCTCCTACCACCTGAGAAGTTTTCAAATCCTGTTTCTGAAAAGAAAATCCGGCCACTGCCTCCAGGTTATGCAGGGATCCAAAATCTTTGTTAAAATTTAGGAAGGTATTTGACGTGTAATTTAAGGACGACGCCGTTCTGTAATTGCCGTTTCCGGAAGGATTTCCCTGCGTTTCGCGACCCTGATACCCGTCTTCTGTTTGATTCAAAATATCCACTCCAAATTCTGAGCGAAGGTTTAATTCGGGCAGAAGTTTATAAGAAGCAAAAACATTTGAAATATTGCGATAGACAATCGTTTTGAAAAATGCGTCTCTTGCTTCTATTAATCCATTATAATACGGACCAGTTGTGCTTAACCTTCCTGTTGTGGGATCAATTACCGGCTGAATTGGCGGCAGAGCAACCAGTTGGCCGGGAGTGGAAAATGCATTATCATTTACAACCCTGTCATTTTTGGTTCGGGCCAGATTCATGTTTAAACCGAGCGTAAGTTTGTCAGTCGCAGAATGATCCAGGTTTAACCTTCCGCTAACTCGGGTAAAGGCATTCTGAATATATATTCCTTCCTGTTTTGAATAAGATCCGGAAGTAAAGAAACGGGTCTTTTCATTTCCACCTGTTGCGGAAATTTCATATTGACTGCTGTTTGCCGTAGATCTGAACGACTGATCTTCCCAGTTGGTGTTAACTGCCGCATTCCGCCAGTCGGTACCCGCCGAAAAGGCATCTAAATTAGATTCAAGGTAACCTACATAATCATCAATGGCTGCCTGTTCAGAGGCATAACCTGATATATCATTGGCAAAATCATATTTACCAGAATTGATAGCTCCTTCTGAAAACAACGCTACATATTGCTGTGCATTTAAAAATTTACGTCTAACAGCAGGCTCGCTTATACCAGTGAAGTAATTAAGTGTAAAGGTTGTCTTTTCATTTTTTCCTTTTTTTGTGCTGATAAGAATAACACCATTTGACGCTCTGGATCCATATATCGCTGCTGCGGAAGCATCTTTTAAAACCTCTATAGATTCAATATCATTTGGGTTAATATCAGCCAGCGGATTTGTAGGATCGTAATTTACCGCATCGCCCACGCTTGCCGAAGTAACCGGAATTCCGTCTACCACATATAAAGGCTGATTGCCCGCAGTAACAGAGGAAGAACCCCGAACGCGAATTGAAATTCCCTGACCGACCTTACCGGATCCTGAAGAAATAGTAACTCCGGCAGCTTTACCCTGTATGGCCGATTCGAAAGACTGCACCGGTTGATTTTCTATCTGGCGGGCATTAACGGTGGCAATTGAGCCGGTTAGATTTTGCCTGATTTGCGTACCGTAACCTACCACAACCACTTCAGAAAGCTGTTTGGTGTCTTCTACCAAAGCAACATTTATAACTTCTGCCGTTACCGGGATAACCTGTTGTTTATATCCCAGATATTTAAAAACCAGCGCTTTTACATTTGGCGGAAAAGAAAGTCTGTAATTTCCGTTTACATCTGTTTGAACGCCCAGGCCGGGAACCTCCTGAGCAACTACGGTTACCCCAGGCAACCCAGTTCCATCCCGGCTATCTGTAACTTTCCCGGATACTACGCTAATCTGGCCGAAGACAATAGTACTTGAGGAGAGAAACAAAATAAGGAGAATTGTAATTTTTCTTTTCATGATCCAGATCAGTTTTAATTGTATGATTGAATAGAAAGCGGGCCGAAAAAA
>JBDTLL010000144.1:0-6103 GCA_039934815.1 Daejeonella sp.
GGGGCAGATCAGAGCCTGCCGCAAACTTTTTTGATTACCGTTAATTCAACTAACATTAACTTGTTCGCCTACCCCAATCCTTTTGGGAAAAATACAACGTTTGGTTTTACATTGCCGGCACCGGAAGACAGAGTTGTTTTGGATTTAAATGACATGAAGGGGGCACTTCTACAGCGCATCTATGTTGGAAAAAGCGAAGCCAATCAGACTCAAAAATTTGCATTTGATGGCTCGGGATTCTCTCCGGGAATATATTTTTTACGGCTTGTGACTTCAAATAACATAAAGAATTTCAAAATCATTATGACCGAATAGAGCTATTTCTGCCGCGGTCCAAAAAAGCTGGATGATTAGCACTTTTAAACAAAGCTATAGCAGATGCGCTCATAACTAGATAATTATTGTCAAAATTATTGGTGAATTTACTGAATTTGCTCATGCTACAATTCCGTGTACCATATTTTTACAACCTGTATTTTATTTAAGGCATAGTATTGGCTGCTATTAGGCAAACCTCAAAATATATGTCTGCCAATTATACATTTATCAAAGGGACGTCACCCATTGTTGTTACTGCCATTCACGATGGACATCAAACCAGGGAAGCTCTTACAAAACTTTTCAATTTGAATGATGAAGAAAGGTTAAGAGAAGAAGATCCTTTTACAGCCAAATGGCTCTCCATTTCTGATAACAAGATCGTTGTACATCATTCACGTTTTGAAACAGATGTAAACAGACCGCGAGATAAGGCGGTTTACAGAATTCCTGATGACGCATGGGGATTAAAAATTTGGAAGAATGATTTGCCTGAAGAAGTTGCAAAAGCTTCGCTGGCAATTTACGACGACTTCTATCGCACCGCAAAATCCTATTTTGATGATTTATTTAAACTCCACGATAAGATAATCGTTTACGATATTCATTCATACAATCATCGTCGCGAGGCCGAAGATAAGGCGGCAGATCCGCAGGAAAACCCGGAAATAAATATTGGTACTAAAAACATGGACCACAAAATCTGGCAGCCGGTTGTTGACACACTAATCAACCATTTTAATTCTTTTGATTACGATGGACGAAACTTAGATGCACGGGAAAACATTAAATTTAAGGGAGGTTATTTCGGTCAGTGGTTATTTGAAAATTATGGAAAGAAAATTTGCCCGATAAGTATTGAGTTTAAAAAATTTTTTATGGATGAATGGACCGGCCTTCCATTTGAAAAAGATATTCAGTTGATTGATGAATTGGTTAAGTCGTCTGAAATGGCAGTTTTAGCTACGCTGAAGGAAATAAATAACTAATATGGTTAATGCCAAGTTTTTAGAATCTGTTATCCACTCTTTTGAGAATGGAAAAAGCATCCGCAGAAATATATCCGGGAACAGTAAATTGGTTATTGACCAAAAATTGCCTTATATCTGTGTGTACCGCTTTCGCGGGATTGCAGATCCATACGTTACGTCTTTATTAAAAACTCAGGGTGCTTACCTGATTGCAGACGTAGAGCTTGACGTCACCGATCTCCTGAAAAAGCTAATTGAAGCCGCCGTAAAAGATTTTAAATCTTACATGATTGTGGAGATATGGAACAACGCCGGCGACAACACAAAAAATATTGAGATCAGACATCCGGAAGGCAAAATTTCTGCAACCATAGAGGCGCTTGAAAAAGGCTTTTGCGACTTTAACAAGCTTTTGCCCGGAATCAAAGTCTCGTTAGTAAATTCTAATCAACGTCAGCCTGCAAGTTTAGAACCTCTGCTTCCGCTTGACGACCTCAAAAAATCAGGAACTTTACTGATTGGTATTGCCATTCCACCGCTGTTTAGCGATGCGGAAAGTCAGCAGCATTATCCTCTTTTCTTCAGAAAAATCAGGCAGAAATTTGCACGGGTAATTAAACAGGCTGCATATGAATTTGTGAGGGTGCAGTCTGATAATAAGTTTGAACATTATCTCATGCTTGGTAAAACCAGGCTGGATAATCTGGTAAGATCTTCCGACAGACGACTTGCTGAAATAAGCGAAAATATGGAATTCATTCTAAGGGTAACGCCCGTTAACAGCGCCGAAGAATGGATAAAATTTGAAAAATCCGGTTTTTCAGAGCTTCCTAAATTTAGTTACCGCTTAATCTCTATAGATCCCGAATTAGAGAAAAGAAAGCTTTTTAATATCCCGATAGAAAATATAGAACATCCAACACTTGCTTTTTTATTACGAGACAAGCGCATGGAGCTTGAGAAGCAACTAATTATGCTGGAGGAGAGGGGAACAAAGAAGTTTTTACATACAAGTCAGAGTATTTTTGGAGATATTGAAGAAGACCTTAAAAATGCTGCCATCTCTTTGTTAACAGACAGATTCCCAAATGAGCTGAACGAATATAACATGGTAAATGCTGTGGATTTCGCTCGGTCTGCCGAAGCTGAACTGGATAAATACAGAGCGCATTTCCCGGGAATTCCCTTAAGTATCAAAATTAAAGATAATGTTAATGGCTTGATTGTTTCCGGACCTGAGCTCTCTGTCAGCAAACATTTAAATATTAGTGATTCCCGGATGAATGCACTGATCCAGCATGAAGTAGGTACTCATATGCTTACCTATTGCAATGGGAAGTCTCAACCCTTAAATCTGATGTACGCCGGTTTTGCGGGTTATGAAGAAATACAGGAAGGCATGGCCGTACTATCTGAATATCTGGTAGGTGGTTTAGATCTTAACAGGATAAAACTTTTGGCTGCCCGCGTGATGGCGGTAGACTCTTTAATTAACGGTGCCGATTTTATAGAAACGTTTAATATCCTGACAAACACCTACGGATTTAAAGCCAAAACTTCCTTTACAATAAGTATGCGTGTGCATCGTGGAGGCGGCTACACCAAAGATGCTATTTATCTGAAAGGCCTCATAGACTTGTTGCAGTTCATTAAAAAAGGAGGCAACCTTAGCAGGATGTATGCAGGTAAGTTTGCGCTGGAGCATTTCCCTTTAATAGAGGAACTTACACACTTAAGAATTTTAAAAAAACCTATTCTTCCGGCTTACTTAAGTACTCCGCAGGCAGAAGAAAAACTAAATAAAATAAAACAAGGAGTGCAATTAAAAGATTTAATCAATTAATCAAACGGAACAACTATATGAAAATCGCTTTTGTTATCAACGACATAAAAACAGAAAAGGCAAATTTTACAACCATTTATCTGGCTTTAACAGCTCATAAAAGAGGGCATCAGGTTTATATATTTGGTGTGGGAGATTTAGGTTATTCTTCGGATGGGCATATGGTGGCACAAGCCAAAACTGTAGGCGATCAAACTTTTAAAACCAACGAGACCTTTTTTAAAGCTCTGGAAAAATCTGATCCTGTGCGAATTAATTCAAGTCAATTGGATGTTCTATATCTTCGTAATGATCCTTCAGAAGATATAAATGATAGGAACTGGGCACAAAATGCACCTTATATTTTTGGACAAATTGCCATGCGGGATGGCGTGATTGTTTTAAATCACCCCGAAAGTTTATCCGATGCGATCAACAAAATGTATTTCCAGCATTTTCCGGAAATTTTACGCCCCAAAACAATCATAACCCGCGAGCCGAAAGAAATTGCTGAGTTTTTTAAAGAGCAGAAACAAAAAATTATCCTGAAACCATTGCAGGGTTCCGGAGGAAAGAATGTCTTTATTGTCGATAAAAACTCAAGCGGAAACCTCAATCAGATCATCGAAGCAATTTCAACAGATGGTTTTATCATCGCACAAGAATATTTACCAAAAGCCAAAGAAGGCGATACCCGTTTCTTTTTGATGAATGGATTGCCATTAGAAGTAAATGGAAAGTATGCGGCTATGCGCCGCGTAAACAAAGCGGGCGATATTCGTAGCAATATCCACGCAGGTGGAAAAGGCGTAAAAGCGGAGGTGGACGAAGAAATGCTGAAGCTGGTGCAGATATTAAAACCTAAACTAGTTCAGGATGGAATGTTTCTGGTAGGAGTGGACATTGTGGGAGATAAGCTGATGGAGGTGAATGTATTCAGTCCGGGAGCTTTAAACATGATCTCATCCATGTACGATGTCGATTTTGGCGCTGCTGTTATCAAAGCAATTGAGAATAAAGTGCTGTACAAAAAAACTTACGGTCAGTATGTAGATAATATCACGCTGGCAACTTTGTAAGTGCCGTTTAGAAAAACCTTATAAACAACAAAAGCCAACCTTTCGGTTGGCTTTTGTACTGAAGGCGGGAATCGAACCCGCACTCGCTTTAAGGCGAACAGGATTTTAAGTCCTGCGTGTCTACCAGTTCCACCACTTCAGCATGTGGTTTTGTTAAACTTAAATCCCTTCCGGTTAGGGAAGGGATTTAGAGCGAAAGACGAGATTCGAACTCGCGACCCCGACCTTGGCAAGGTCGTGCTCTACCAACTGAGCTACTTTCGCGTTTTGGTGAGTGCAAATATAGACAGAAAAGCATTCCTGTCAAGTAATTTTTTACTTTTTTTGAAAATTTAGGGTAACGTATTGTTTTTCAGTACATCAAAAATTAAGTCTTTTTCAAATCCTTTAGAAAGTGCGTAGTTCATCAGTTTATACCTCTTCTTAAACGCATCTTTTTCTACCAGTACAGCGGATTTTTTCTCTAAAATAGTTTCAAGCGTTTTAATGTAATCATCGCCATCAATCTGATTTAATGATTTTGATATTAACTTATCTCCAATTTTTTTAAGCTTTAATCCTTGTCTTATCTTTATTTTACCCCATTTTTTAATTCTGAATTTCCCTAAAACATAACTTTTAGCAAAACGCTCTTCGTTTAAAAAGTTATCCTCTATCAGTTCAGATATAATTTGTTCTACCTGGTTGCTGTACAATCCCCATTCATATAATTTATTCCTAACTTCCTGCTGTGCCCTTTCCTGGTATGCGCAAAAACTTTCTGCCTTCAGTTTAGCTTGTTCTCTCGAGAAGGTCCTGGGTTTTTTCTGTTCATTTTCCATACCGGGCATGAAATTCGTAAATACTTGACAACATTCTTAAAATTTTCTTGAAATTCGCACAAATATGAATCATATTCTCTATACGGTTGAAGAATTAAAATCTGTTTTTGGCGGAGAGGTGTTTATTGCAAACGCTTCCGCGGAAATCAGAACTTTGCTTACCGACAGCAGAAAACTTACCGATACCGAATTGGGGATATTTTTTGCGTTGAAAGGTCGTCGTCACGGACAGGCTTTTATGAAAGATGTATATGATGGCGGCGTAAGAAGTTTTGTTATTTCTGATAAAGAACTTGATAAAAGCCAGTTCCCTGATTCTAACTTTTACCTTGTTGACGACACGCTCGCCGCTTTACAAAAGCTGGCGGCTCATCATCGGTTAAAGTTTTCTTATCCAATTATCGGTATAACCGGAAGTAATGGAAAAACTGTAGTTAAAGAATGGTTGTACCAATTACTTGCGCCGGAAAGTAATATAGTGCGAAGCCCAAAAAGTTTCAACTCTCAAATTGGCGTCCCATTATCTGTTTGGGAAATGAAGGAAGAGAATAATCTCGGAATATTTGAGGCCGGAATTTCCAAAAAGGGGGAAATGGAAAAGTTGGAGCCCATCATTCGTCCAACAATTGGAATTTTTACCAATATTGGGGAGGCTCATTACGAAGGCTTTGAAAATATTCAGGAAAAAATTCACGAGAAGCTTAAGCTTTTTAAGGATGTGGATATTTTCATTTATTCCTGTAAATATCTGGACGATTACGAAGGCGAATTGCCGGGCAAAACGCAATTTTCCTGGTGCTACCGCGATAAAGCCGAACTTGAAGTTTTTGATGACGAAGTTCTGGAAGGGAAATTTCAGTTTATGAGAGCCCGTTATAAAGGAGATGATATTGAAGCTGTAATTCCATTTACAGATCATGCCTCTATCGAAAATGGAATTATTTGCTGGGCAACATTGCTGGCTCTAGGTTATGATCCCGAAGAAATAGATAAGCGTCTGGAAAAATTGCTGCCGGTGAATATGCGCCTGGAAATGAAAACCGGCATCAATAATTGCTCTGTAATTGATGATTCATACAGTTTGGATCTTTC
>JBDTLL010000145.1:0-6094 GCA_039934815.1 Daejeonella sp.
TTGCAAAACTTTGCGGCCTTACAATTATACCATTCACATTGGTGGCAGGCGCAGCGCCGCCTTTGCCCATAGCTGCAGCACCCGGTTTTGCTCCCTTACCAGGATTAGAGCTGTGCAAGAGTCTGTAACCTACCAGGGAAACTATAACTAAACCTAAAACTGTGTATACAATGTATTTGGTTTTCATACCGGATATTCTATTTTTTTTTAATTTCTAAATGTATTTCGTTGGGTTGGCTGTCTGCTAAATTATCCTGAATTACAGCAATCACTTTATTAAAAATATCAATTTCTGCCCGACTTAAATTGTTAAAAGATTTTTTGTTTAATTCTGAGTAGACATTTTTTATAAATGGAACGTCTTGCCTGGCTAAATCAGTTAAACGAATTAATTGTTGCCTTCTGTCAATTGGGTTTTTCTCTCTAAAAACATATCCGTTAGACGATAAATAGTCAATTATGTTAACCATATATGATTTATCTAAATGCAATAAATCACCAATTGCCTTTTGAGTTAAATTTTCATGGTTATCATCAATTAACATTAATATGTAATGATAGCGATCAATTTTTAAGGCCAAAGTTTCCTTAGCAAAAAAACTCAGATATTTCTTGGTTAAAGATATAAGCGGATATGCTAAAGGCTCATTCATCAGTATTTGCAAATCTATCAGCTTATGCTTAAAATAGTTGTATGTAGCAACTATTTTACAGCTTAATGACTTATTCTGCTTTGTAAACTCTCATTTAAAACTATTTTTGTCTCAAACAATCAAATTTATGACTAGTAAATTAAAACACTTTCTTATTCTAATCTTTATGGTTTCCATTACATCTGCGGCAAACTCGCAAACCAAAATTGGCTTTGAAGTCTCGTTTACAGAGCCTCAGGCACATTATGTAGATGTAGAGATGGAAGTTTCGGGAATAAATAAAGATCAGATTGATATTAAAATGCCTGTTTGGGCACCTGGTTCTTACCTGATCAGAGAATTTTCTAAAAATGTGGAAGGCTTTAAAGCCAGCAATAACAAAGGGAATGAAATTCCTATTGAGAAAATTAACAAAAATACCTGGAGAATTAATACTCAGAAAAACAAAAGCATTAAAGTTAACTATCGCGTTTACGCTTTTGAAATTTCGGTTAGAACCAGTTTTGTAGATGCGTCTCACGCGTTTTTATCTCCTACCGGGATTTTTATGTATGTGGACGGAATGATCAAAACACCTTCTACAGTAACGGTTAAGCCAGCTAAAGAATGGAGTAAAATATCAACGGGATTAGAACCTGTTAAAGGAAAAACCAATACGTATTACGCTTCAGATTTTGATATTTTATTTGATTCTCCAATAGAAATTGGAAATCAGGATGTATTTGAATTTAATGCTGCCGGAGTTCGGCATGAAGTTGCCATGGTTGGCGGAGGTAATTACGACAAATCACGTCTGCAAAAAGATATGGCTAAAATTGTTGAGGAAGAATCAGCAATTTTCGGAGAGAATCCAAATAAACATTACGTATTCATTGTACACAACTTCGAAAGAGGTGGCGGCGGTTTAGAGCATTTAAATTCTACCGTTTTAGGTGCTTCGCGTTTAGCATATGGATCAGAAAAAGGTTATGAAGGATTTTTAGGATTAGTTGCTCACGAATATTTCCACTTGTGGAACGTGAAGCGTTTACGTCCTGTAGCTTTAGGTCCGTTTGATTACGAAACTGAAAATTACACCAGCAATTTATGGATCGCCGAAGGCTTCACGGCTTATTATGATAACCTGGTAGTTCACAGAGCTGGTTTTGCAAGTCCGGGGAAATATATTAATACGCTGGAAGGCGACATGAATACGGTAGAAAGTCAGCCGGGAACCCGCATTCAACCTTTAAGTGAATCTAGTTTTGACGCCTGGATTAAAGCGTATCGTCCCAACGAAAACTCCAGAAATACAACCATTTCTTACTACAATAAAGGCGCAATGCTAGCCATGGTTTTAGATTTAACAATCATAAATGCCACTAAAGGAAAGAAAAGCCTTGATGATGTAATGAAAACAATGTATCAGGAATATTATCATAAAAAAGGAAGAGGTTATACCGATGCAGAATTTAAAGCGACAGCAGAACAAATTGCCGGGATTTCTTTAACAGATATTTATAACAAATATGTAAACGGAACAGAAGCAATAGATTTTGATAAATATTTGGCTTACGCCGGATTAAATGTTAAAGATGAAGCGGCTTCTAACAATTCTCCGTTTTTAGGGGCAACAGCTTCTATGAAAGATGGCAAACTGATCGTAAGTTATGTGCAACGTGGGAGCGGAGCATGGAAATCAGGAATAAACGTAAATGACGAGATTATCGCCATAGATGGCTATCGCGTAAGCGAAGTTGATAAAGCAATTTCAGCGAAGAAAGTAAATGATAAAGCAGCGGTTATGATCTCAAGAGACGGCATTATTATGAATCTGGATGTTCAATTGTCTCGCAATCCTGCAACAAAGTATAATGTTACGCCGATGGAAAGTCCGAATAGCGATCAGATAACGGTTCGTAAGAAATGGCTGAATTTGGAAAATGAATCGATTGCCGGAACGAAATAATTTATTTAAAACTCACAAAAAAGGCTGCCAGATATCTGGCAGCCTTTTTTTGTTTAAATTTTCTGAGTTTTAGAAAGTAAAACGAATGGATAGACCAAAACCTTCCGCATCAAAACCTGTATTTGGAACAATTTCTAAAGCTGGTTTCCAATCTAAAGCCACGTTAATAGGAACTTCATCAAATTTGTAATCCAATCCTAAAACACCGTCTAAACTTGCAAGAAATTGTCCGTCGTAGTTTTTGCGTTTGTAAGAACCAACGGTTCCACCGCCACCATAATACCATCTCAATCCCGGAGCATTATTAATCTGGTTATGAATTTCATATAATCCCGTAAAACGGAATCTGCTTACATCATTTTTAGATTGAAAATTCAGAATGAAATCTAAAGCTCTGTCCGCTTCAATAAATGTTTTATAGGTAATTCCGTTTGCGGTTCCTAATCTTCCGCCCAATGCATGCTCATACGTTTGCTGTGCTTTAACATCAGATTGTGACAATAAGACAATAATAGCTGTCAGGCTAAGTAAAAATAATTTTTTCATGTTGTTTCTTTAATTGATTGCGGGTTTTCAAATACAATGCCAGATGAGGATTAAATATTAATAAATCATAGCAACGCTCAATAAAATAGTTTAATGCTTTGAGCATTAATATTAATTCATTTAAAAAATTTTTATAGAATTATGCGGTTTTTACCGATGTTTAGAAAATACTCTTCATGGCGGAATGTTGTTGAGTTAAGCCTTTTTTATTAAATTGGCTAAATTCTATTTTGCCAAAACTTTATTATAAAATGACTGCTATAACCCGCATATTTGATCTTTTAGCCCATACTAAAGAAAATTTCTCTAAGGATGATCTTGTTGCCGGTAAGCAAAATGGAGTATGGGAAAAGTATTCTACAAAGGAGTTTCTCCTGACTGTTGATCAGGTAAGCCGGGGTTTAATTTCTTTGGGCATCAAAAAAGATGAAAAGGTAGCAATTATGTCTGCCAACCGACCGGAATGGAATATTTGTGATTTTGCGATTATGCAAATGGGAGCAACGCAAGTTCCTATGTATCCAACATTATCAGAAAACGATATCCGATTCATTTTAAAAGATGCCGAGGTTAAATTAGTTTTTGTTTCAACAAAAGTTCTTTGCGATAAGTTGATCAAAATTAAGGAAGAAATGCAGTCTGATCTGATGATTTATACTTTTGATCAGATTTCGAACGTGGCCAACTGGCAGGAAATTAAAGAATTGGGAAGTAAAAATCAGGATATAAATTTACAGCCCTACCGGGATTCTATAACTCCGGATGACTTGTTGACTTTAATCTATACTTCCGGAACAACAGGAACTCCCAAAGGAGTTATGTTAACGCATAATAATCTGGTAACAAATGTAATTTCCTCTTCGGTAATGTATCCTGAAGGTTTTTCTAAAGCCATCAGCTTTCTGCCTTTGTCGCATATTTTTGAACGAATGGTAATTTATATGTATTTCTACATTGGAGTTTCTATTTATTATGCAGAAAGTATGGACACTATTGTTGCAGATATTATAGATGTAAAGCCACATGGTTTCACAACAGTTCCCAGATTATTAGAAAAAGTTTATGATAAAATAGTTGCTAAAGGGTCTGAACTGACAGGCTTAAAAAGAAAGCTTTTTTTCTGGGCTTTAGATTTGGGCTTAAAGTATGAACTGGAAAGTAAAAATGGGTTCTTGTATGAAGCTAAACTCGCAATAGCTAACAAAATTATTTTTAATAAATGGCGTGACGCATTGGGTGGCGAAATTATGGCTTTGGTTTCAGGAGGTGCGGCTTTACAGCCACGGCTCGCCCGTATATTTTGGGCGGCAAAAATGCCGGTTTTAGAAGGTTATGGTTTAACAGAAACCTCGCCGGTAATTACCGTTAACGGTTTAAAAAAAGGCGATACCAAATTTACAACGGTTGGGAAAGTTATTGAAGGTGTAACCGTAAAAATCGCTCCGGATGGCGAGATTTTATGTAAAGGTCCTAACGTGATGAAAGGCTATTACAAGCGCCCTGATTTAACCGCAGAAGTAATTGATGAAGATGGATTTTTCCATACGGGAGATATCGGAGAAATGGTTGAAGGGAAATATCTGCGCATAACCGATCGTAAAAAAGAAATATTTAAAACTGCGGGTGGTAAATATGTTGCTCCTGTAGTTTTGGAAAATAAGTTTAAAGAATCTCCTTTTGTGGAGCAAATTATGGTTGTTGGCGAAAATCGACGTTTCCCCTCTGCTTTAATTGTGCCTTCGTTTATTTGGTTAAAAGAATGGTGCGATAAAATGAACATCGAAATTAAACCGAATTCGGTTTTGATCAAAAATCAAAGAGTTTTAGATAAATTTCAGTTGGAGTTAGATCATTACAACCAGGAATTTGGTAATTGGGAAAAAATTAAAAAGTTTGTTTTGCTCTCGCAGGAATGGAGCATAGAAGGCGGCGAATTAACTCCCAAACTAAGTTTAAAACGCAAAGTAATATTAGAAAAAAACGCAGCATTAATAGAGAAGATCTACCAGAATGAAGAGCATATTCAAATTTAAGCCGTCCTTAATAACCTATTTGTCAGTTGCAATTTTCTTAACAGGATGTGCCGGCGGACAAATTGGCAAACACAATAGCGAAGAATTTTATAATGGAATGGTTGTCTCTGCGCATCCGGAAGCTTCAAAAGTTGGGTTAGAAATTTTAAAAAAAGGCGGCAACGCCGTTGATGCTGCAGTGGCAGTTCAATTTGCTTTGGCTGTTGTTTATCCAAATGCGGGCAATATTGGTGGCGGTGGTTTCATGGTTTATCGCTCCGCAAAAGGAGAAACTGCAACTTTAGATTATCGCGAAAAAGCTCCCGCAGCCGCAACCAGAGATATGTACCTGGATTCTGCCGGTAACGCCATTACAGATAAAAGTTTATATGGCCATTTAGCTGCCGGTGTGCCCGGAAGCGTAGATGGAATGGTAAAGGCGCATCAGAAATATGGCAAATTAAGTTGGGCAGAAGTGGTTCAGCCTTCAATAAATCTTGCCAGAAATGGATTTAAACTTTCTGCCCACCAGGCAAACGAGTTAAATCAAAATCAAAAAACTTTTCAGCAGTTTAATCCCGGAAAGAAATACTTTATTAAAGATAACTGGTCCGAAGGTGAATATCTGGTGCAGGAAGATCTGGCAAACACGATGGAATTGATTCGTGATAAAGGTCGCGAAGGTTTTTATGGCGGAACGGTTGCCGATCTCATCGTTGCCGAAATGCAATCCGGAAAAGGTTTGATCACGAAGAAAGATCTGGCAGATTATCAATCCGTTTGGCGGGATGCCGTTACCGGCGATTATCGCGGATATAAAGTTATTACCATGCCTCCGCCGTCCAGTGGCGGTATTGCCTTGATTCAATTATTGGAATCTGTTGAGCCTTATCCATTAAAAAGATGGGGATTTAATTCGGATTCTACGGTGCAAT
>JBDTLL010000146.1:0-6083 GCA_039934815.1 Daejeonella sp.
CAAAAACAAAAGCTGAGCAATCTATCGGCGCTAATTTCGACATCAATTATAGAACACCACTTTCAGAAAATCTATTTTTATCAGTTAACACATTAATCTTTTATACACAGGTAGAAAATCCTTTAGTTCTTAAACCATTCACTACAGAACTTTATGAATTTCAACAGCCAAAAGGTTTTATAGACACAAAAGGAATTGAGACAAACATTAAGTTGACTTATAATGATTTTAAACTTTTTGTGGGCTACACATTGGCGGATGTAAACCAACATTACAATGGAAAAATAACCACATTCCCTTTGGTTGCAAAACATCGTCTAAACAATGTTTTAGTTTACGAAGTAGAAGAAAAACTTAAAATGGGATTGGAAGCATATTATTACAGTCCGCAAAAATTAAATGATGGAGCTACAGGGAAAGAATATTGGCTTATGGGTTTTATGGCTGAAAAGTTATGGGATAAATTTTCAATCTTCGTAAACTTTGAAAACTTTTTAGACACAAGGCAAACAAGATTTGATTCCATTTATTCCGGTTCAATTACTAACCCCACTTTCAGAGACATTTATGCACCAGTTGATGGTTTTGTAGTAAACGGTGGATTGAAAATAAAACTGTAAATACTCCGGCAAATAAGAGACAATAATTATCAAAACTTTGAAAGTCTTCAAAGCTAAATTGAGCAGAAATTATAAATAGAAATTATAGTATGGAAATTTTATTGACGTTTGTATTTTTGTCATTTAAATGCACAGAAAATAAATACTTCTGACATTATTAATTTCTGGATTGCTTTTAGCAGTGTAAAAAGCGGATAACAATAAACCGCTATTTTTACACGACTTTATATAAAAAAGGAGCTGAAGGACTGAAATCCTTTATGCTTTCTGACAGTTAAATCAATAATTTTGGAACGGAAAAAAATTAAACAACACGGCTATTTTAAACTCATTATTGCTTCATTAATAATTGGTTTTTCGTGTTCAATTCTTGCTTTTACACTCAAACATTTAACGGAGTTTTTTGAACATAAAATTTTTAATGCCGTAACTAATATTAACCCTGCAATATTCGTTTTGCTTCCTACAATAGGTATCACTTCAATATATTTTCTTCGTAAATACTTATTTAAAAATCGAAAAAACAAAGGAATAACGGAGATATACAAAACGATAGACCAACGCAAAGATCATTTACCAATTTTTAAGATTCCCTCGCATTTTTTCAACGGATTTTTGACAGTAATTTTTGGTGGTTCTACTGGTATAGAAGTATCTACGGTTGTTGCAACAGCAGCCGTTGGAAATATTACGTATGAAAAAGAATTTTCTGCCAGGATGTTCAAAAAAGAATTAGTTTGTGCAGGAGTTACAGCAGGAGTTGCTATTCTATTTACCAATCCATTGGCTGGATGGTTGTTTGCAATGGAAGTAATTGCAAGAAAAATGAGCAAAACTCTTATCATTAGCTGCTCAGTATCTGCTTTTGTAGCCTGGCTATTCATTCTATTTTTCAATGAATCCGCTTTATTACCATATAATATTGCGAAATGGAACTTCGACGCAATTCCGTTTTTTTTACTATTGAGCCTTTTCGGCGGACTATTGTCTGTTTATTTTACCTTATTAGTAACCCGGTCAAAATATCTCTTTTCAAAAATTTCTAATAATTTCTTAAAAGTGAATATTGGTGCTTTGCTGGTAGGTTTAATGATTTTCTATTTTCCGAGCTTGTATGGCGACAGTTATCACGGTCTTAAGGAAATTTTACAAGGAGGTTTAAATAACTATACCATTTCAATTCTATTGTTGTTGGCACTTATGTTTTTAAAACCTTTAGCTGCGGCACTTACTCTGGGAGCAGGTGGCGACGGTGGTGTGTTTGCTCCAAGTATTGTAGCCGGTGCTTTTTTAGGATTATTGTTCGCAAAATTTTTTAACTCGTATTTTGATACGCATTTGGTTCTTGTCAATTTTGCATTAGTAGGAGCAGCTGCTACTTTATCAGCATCTCTTTATGCTCCATTTACATCTTTAATCCTAATTTGTGGGCTAATACCAAACGGTTATTCTTTGTTTGTACCTGTATTAATGAGTTGTTTTCTTGCCCAAATATTTTCTAAACGAATACTGCCATACAATGTATATACGTATGACTTTTATTTGACTTCAAAAACTTAGATTTACAATAAAACTTTCTCATTGGCAAACTACAGGCTTGGCGGAATTTGTCTTTACCGGGCAAAAGTTTAATTTTTTACGCCCTCATTCTACCGGTATGTAATATCCGAAACCTAGTTTAATTGCCATGGTAATAAAATTGAAGTTATGAAACGGACGAAATTTTTATTGTCAATTTTTGCACTCATGCCCATAAGTCTTCTCGCAAAAGTGACACACATTTTAACCAGGACAGGGAAGGGTTTTAAAGTTAAATCCGGCGAAGCCAGATTCGGTATTCACTATAAAATGAAGGGTGTTACGTCCAATACACTTGATATAAAAATATCTGGTAAAGACACTGAAAATGATCTGGCGGTTTTTGAACAAACTGGTTTAACGCCAAAAGGTGGACCTCCTCTGCATATTCATCCAAATCAAGATGAATGGTTTTATATAATTGAAGGAGAATATTTGTTTCAGGTTGGCGATGAAAAATATCAAATGAAATCTGGAGACACGATTTTTCTCCCGCGAAAAGTACCTCATGCATTTATTCAATTAACTGAAAAAGGGAAAATGATTGTTTCATATTTACCCGCTAATAAAATGGAAGAGTTTTTTGCAGTTACCGACAAGTGGACTTCACCACCCTCAAAAGCGGAAATTTCAAGAGTATTTGCGGAACATGACATGCAAATTGTGGGCCCTCCGTTAACTGTGGACTGAAAAGTATAAGATAATTACCAGCAAAAAACGTATCCGTTTAATAATAAAACAATGTTCAGACATCAGGGAAAAGCAAGAACGCTGGGCCACAACAAAAAAATTGCTTCCCTGCTTTCATTTGTGGCTGGAGTTGTAAATGTTGCCGGATTCTTATCCATTCAGCGATTAACTACGAATGTAACCGGGCATTTTGCATATTTTGTTGACGAAGTTTTTAAGCTTCATTTTACCGAAAGCTTCATCTACTTTTTTTACATCTTTTTTTTCTTTCTCGGTTCTTTTGTTTCAAGCTTGCTGGTAGAAATAATATCAAGAAACAACGAGCGATTTGTTTTTGTAATTCCGGTAGTAATTGAGAGTTTTATTTTATTTACAATCGCTTTTTTCGGCCACGCGTTAATTTTAAACAATCCGAGCTTGATTGCTTACAGCTTACTTTTTGCGATGGGCTTGCAAAACTCATTAGTTACACGAATTTCCGATGCAATTGTACGGACAACTCACCTTACCGGACTTTTTACAGATCTGGGAATTGAATTATCTCAATTGTTTTTTTATAGAGCGAAAAAGCAACAGGAAAAATTAATGTCAACCATAAAACTCAGGTTAAGAATTATAGTTTATTTCTTTACAGGAGGAATAGTTGGAGGTATTTTATATGCATATTTTAACCTTTCTGTGTTGATGCTGCCAGCAGCAATGTTAATTATTGGATTGTTTTATGACAGTGCAAAATTCAAACTAATTAACTGGAAACGAAAACACCTTCCCCGGGAAAAAGGCACTTCAAATTTAGATTTACGCCAGACCGGTTGAAATCAAATCTTAAATTTGATCATATTAACTCTGCGCCGGGTTGTTCCAGCAATTCCATCTGGATAAGAATTTCTTCTTCCTTTACAGGGAATGGCTCGTCATTCCGAATGGTTTGATAAACCTGTTCAAAAAGCTCCATAAATTGTCCTGATTCAGAAGGAACAAGTTCCAAAACCTTTTCGCCTTGAGCGTTTATGGTAGTTAAATGACCCTGCATTCCCGGAGCTTCTTGTGCAAAACCCTCATCGCCGGGTTTCATTCCGGCTAATAATTGCTCTTCCTGCGTGTCGCAAAATGCTTTTATAAATGAACCTTCAGTTCCATGAATCACAATTCCGGCTTGAGGATCTGCAACCAGCATACTCAGGGTAATAAATACATTTAACTGGTCTGGATATTTTAAGTGCAGATGTGCGAAATCGTCTACTTGTGTTTCCGGTCTGTATTTACCCAGAGTTTTTTGCATGGATAAAGGTTTTCCGAAAAGACTGATCACCTGATCCAGCAAATGAGCGCCCAGGTCATATAAAATTCCGCTTCCCGGAAATGGTTCTTCTTTAAAAGCTTTAGGTCCAATAAAATTCCTATATCTGTCAAAACGTAAATGCAACTCAATCAACTGTCCTAATCTTCCGCTTTCAATCACCTTTCGGGTAGAGATAAAATCGCTCGACCAGCGTCTGTTCTGATAGATAATTACTTTTTTATTATGACTTTTTCCCAATGCAAAAAGCTCTTTCGCCTCAGCCAGATTGGTTGCAGCGGGCTTTTCAATCAAAATATGTTTTCCGGCTAAAATGGCCTTTTTTGCATATTCAAAATGCGTAAAATTTGGTGTATTAATAATTAACAATTCAATTTCTTTATCATTAAATATTTCATCAATTGTATCGTAACTAATGATATCCGGATAATCTTTTTGGGCTAATTTTTTATTTCTCTCCAGAACCGCTTTGAGTTTAAATCCCGCATGGGAATCAAGAAATGGGGCATGAAAAACTTTCCCGGACATTCCATAAGCCAGTAATCCACAAATAATTTCCTTTTGCATATTTCAAATATAGAGCAATTAAACATATCAATTAAAAAGTCCAAATGGTATATTTGCTTACCTATTTTAACAATCCGTTCAATATGTTGCTATCTGTTCTCATTTTTATTTTTACCACATTTTTCTCTTCCTGCACGTCTGCAAGCGGCGATTTGCCCGAAATAAAGCCCAGTCCAATTACCAAACTAGACGATAAAGTTTTAGAAACTTCAGGTTTGATTTATTTTGATAGTGCGTTCTGGACTATTAATGATAGTGGAAATCCAAATTTATTGTACAAAATTGATCCTCAAACCGGCGTCGTTTTAACAGAAATTAAAATCGCGAATGCAGAAAATATTGATTGGGAAGAGTTAACTCAGGATGCTAATTATTTTTACATAGCAGATATTGGAGACAATTTGCGTAAACGCGATGAAAAACAAATTTACAGAATCAAAAAGTCTGATATTTTAAAATTAAAATCCGGAGGCTCTTTAGATGCAGATGTTATTCGGTTTGAATTTCCGGAAACAGACGGCAAAAAAGTACGCTTAAACGCGGAAGCGATGGTTTTTTATAATGGCGCCTTGCATATATTTACGAAAGATTTTTTTGAAACCGTTCATTACAGTCTTCCGGCGCAGCCCGGTAAAGCCAAGGTAACTTACATAGAAAAATATAAAAGTAATGGTCAGGTTACCGGAGCGGCAATAAATGAAGCAAACGATAAAATAATTTTGGTAGGATATTTAGGAATGGGCGATCGCCTTTTCTGGGAATTGAAAAATTTCAGCGGAAATGAGTTTTTTAACTCAACTACCCGCACTTTCAGCCTGGGTCGGGTTGATGAAACAAGTCAGTTGGAAGCAGTTTGTTATGGTCCAAAACAGGAAATTTTCCTTAGCAATGAAAATACCTGGAATGTAAAGCAACAATTGTGGAGCCTTTCGTACCCGACAGAATAAATACCTTTCAAACCCTCAGATAATCTCCGCTTTATTTACATTTGCGCTATGACCCCAGCAGAAATAAATATTAAGTGGACCGAGTTGCAGGAACGCATTGCTCAGGATTTTGATAATGAAAAGCCCGATTTAAAAGTGATGTTATTCCTCATTGGCGTTCAGGAATTGGGGCAGGGACCACGCAAATTTAGCAAGCGTCAAAAAGAAGAGTTAATGCATATTGCCAATTGTCGCCTTTTTAGCGAAATGGGTTTTTATGAATTAAAAGGCCTTGACCAGGACGGATGGCCACATTGGGAGCTGGTAAAACCAATTCCGCCCTATACCATGCTGGAGCAGGAAATGATTATGAAATCATTAATGGTTACTTATTTTGATAAT
>JBDTLL010000147.1:0-5998 GCA_039934815.1 Daejeonella sp.
AGATCTTCACCAACCGCATCGCCACGCTTTTCACTCTGCTCTTCCAGCATTTTAATAATGCCATCAAAAGAGATCTGATAATTTTGAACATTCCATTTATTGTACTCTACCGGAACAGTTATTATATCGTTTGAACCGTTTAAAATAATTTCCTGAATATCTGCGGGGATCTTTTCAATCGGTGCCGACATAGAAAAATTATATTTCTTAGAAAGGGCTTTCAGTATCTGGAAAACCCAGGTTTCCCGATATTCTCCCAAAGGAGCTAAACCTCCCTGAATAATGCTCAGTTTCGGATTCGGAATTACAGAGTGTTGATCAACTTCGAAAATATAACCCAATCCGCTGCAGCGCTCGCAGGCACCGTAGGGCGAGTTGAATGAAAAAGTATTCGGTTGAGGTTCATCATAAGAAATCCCGGAAACAGGGTCCATTAAAAACTTACTGTAGAAAAATTCATTGTTTTCCTTATCGGTGATCTTCATGATACCTTTGGAAACTTTCATTGCCGATTGAATAGAATCATACAACCGTTTTTTATCGTTCTGGCTTACCAGCAAACGATCAATTACCATTTCAATATCGTGGATTTTGTATCGGTCCAGCTGCATTTTTGGCGTCAGATCCATAATCTCACCATCAACCCGAACTTTTAAAAAACCTTGTTTCCTGATCTGTTCGAAAAGCTCACGGTAGTGACCTTTACGCCCTTTAACAACGGGCGCAAGAATATTTACAGGCTGTTCGTCAAATTTCTCGAGAATGTTTTTAATGATCTGATCTTCAGACATACGCTCCATTTTCTCACCTGTAACATGGGAATATGCCTCCCCAATCCGGGCAAAAAGTAAACGCATAAAATCATAAATCTCAGTAATGGTACCAACCGTAGATCGTGGATTTTTACTGGTAGTTTTCTGCTCAATAGCAATAACAGGACTCAAGCCCGAAATTTTATCAACGTCCGGCCGTTCAATTCCGCCTAAAAACTGACGGGAATAAGCGCTGAATGTTTCCATATACCGGCGCTGACCTTCGGCGTAAATAGTATCAAATGCAAGAGATGATTTTCCGCTTCCGCTGAGACCGGTAATTACAACCAATTTATTTCGAGGAAAAGAAACGTCTATATTTTTTAGATTATGAACCCGGGCGCCCAAAACTTCAACTTCACTTTGCTCCCCAAGGTCGGTATTTTTAGTACTCATAGATAGATTAACAGTTCTGAAAAATTTAGTAAAGATGCGATTTTTTAAGCAGGCTTTGTGTTTGGAAACGGTCAGAATGCGGCAATTCTTAAACGAAAAAAGGCCGGAGAATGCTCCGGCCTTTAAAAAATATTCTGTTGAAATTAATTTTGCATTGCCTGCAAAGCCATCATGTGGTTTATTTTCACTTCAGGTTTAAACTCCGCCGTTTTTTCTACAGGCTTTTCTTGCTTCATGGCCAGCAAACGACTGGTTTTTCCATTATAACCGTAACGCTTTGGGTTTTCAATAATTTCTTTCATAGAAATTAGCTTGTAAACATAAATGGAAGTCTCACGGTTCAATTTCATACTGAAATAGTCATCTTTATTTTGACGTGCCATCTGGCGCTTTAAGCTTCCTTCGCCAATATTATAAGCAGCTGCAGCAAGTGTCCAGCTGTTAAATATTTTGTGAAGCGATTTGATGTATTTACAAGCGGCAACCGTTGATTTAACTACCATTTGGCGTTCATCAACTTCAGAGTTCACTTTCAGACCAAAATCGCGTGCGGTTTGCGGCATAAACTGCCAGTAACCAGATGCGCCTTTCGGCGAAGTTCCACTTTTCAGTCCGCTTTCTACAAGCGGCATGTATTTAAAGTCAGATGGAATTCCGTAATATTTTAAAATCGGTTCCATAACCGGAAACCATTTAGAAGCTTTAACATGAAGCATATTGGTTTGCAATTTTTTATAACTGTGCAAAGCCAGCATTTTCTTCATTTTGTTTTCAACTTTGGGTATCTCTACAGGTAGTTCTTCATTTGCGAAACTTAAAGTTTCTAAATAATTTTCCTTTTCAACTACCTTCTCGGGATGCGTTTGATTAAACTTAATTAATTGCATCGGGTTGATTCTGGTACTAAAAATAAACATTTTAGCAGATAGCAAAATGACCAGCATCAAACAGCATGTAATCAGATGTTTTTTTATCATTTATTCCTCTCTTTTTTAAGTATAAATTAAAAAGTTGACAAAAGTACGAAATATTAGCCTAATTATCAAATAGTTAGCAAAAACAGGCTTTAAACAACCTTAAGGCAAATTAATCAATTACTGATCCTTCAATTTACTAAAACAATACGCCTTCTGCTTTATCCGTTAATTTTAATTAGATTTGTAGCCGCTCTTTTGAGCGATTAAAAGTGTATCATGCCATTCAAAAAAGACAGGAACAGTCGCGACGACAAATCCAACAATTACAATAAATCTGCTCGTTCTGAGCAGGGATCATCCCAAAACAATCGTAACAATTCTGATAGACCCGAAGGCTCTAACAACGAGAAAAAGAAAATGTTTGGAAGCGACAGTAAACGTCCTTACAATTCAGGTTCTGATAAGCCCGGTTATAAAGGTGATAACAGATCTTCTTCACGTTCATCATTTGACGGTGACAGATCTGAAAAGAAACCTTACAACAGCGATAAATCATTCGGCGACAAGCCATATAATAAAGACAGATCTTTTGGATCTGATGATAAAAGATCTGATAGAAAACCATTTGGAGATAAAAAACCTTATGGAAGCCGTCCGTCAGAAGGAGACAGAAAACCTTATGGCGACAGGCCACAAGGTGAAAGAAAATCATTTGGAAGCCGATCTAACGATGGCGAAAAAAAGCCTTATTCGAATCGCTCAAACTTTGACGACAATAAAGGAGAAAGAAAATCTTTCGGCGACAAGCCACAAGGTGATAGAAAACCATACGGAACCCGGTCATCCGGTGATTCGGATAGAAAACCATACGGAACGCGTTCTACTGATGGAGAACGTAAGCCTTTTTCAGATAGAAATTCAGGAGAAAGGAAATCATTCGACCGTCGTCCGGGGGAAGGAAATGATAGAGGCGAAAGAAAACCGTATTCAGACAGAAGTTCTGGCGAAAGAAAATCTTTTGGAAAATCAGACCGTTCTTCCGATCAGGGTGGAGCACCAAAAAGATTTAATGATAAACCATTTAAGTCACGCTCCGGATACGATGACGCAAAGTCATTTGATGATTCGAAGTTTAAAAAAGATGATCGCAAATGGAGTTCTGAAGAGCGCCTGAGATCAAACAACAGAAGTAAAAAACCTGCTCCTGCAAAAGAAGATGATGGCTTAATGCGCCTGAACCGATATATAGCAAACGCAGGAATTTGTTCACGTCGAAAAGCTGATGATCTGATTGCGGCCGGCGTAGTTTCTGTAAATGGAGAAGCTGTTACAGAATTAGGTTTTAAAGTGGATCCGTACAAAGATGTTGTACGTTATAACGGAGAAGCTCTGAAACGCGAGAAAATGGTTTATGTGCTTTTAAACAAGCCCAAAGATTATATCACCACAACAGACGATCCGCAGGAGCGCAAAACAGTTATGAGTCTGGTGGAAAAATCATCGCGGGAACGCATCTACCCTGTTGGAAGACTTGACCGAAATACAACCGGCTTGCTTTTGATGACCAATGATGGCGATCTGGCTGAGAAACTTTCTCATCCACGAAATAACGTCACTAAAATTTACCAGGTAGAATTGAATAAAAATTTATCGCAGGGCGATTTAAATAAAATCGCTTTCGGTCTGGAACTTGAAGATGGCTTGATAAAACCAGATCACGTGAGTTATGTAACCGGCGGAAGTAAAAATGAAATCGGAATTCAGATTCATAGCGGTAAAAACAGAATTGTACGACGCATATTTGAAAGTTTAGGGTACGAAGTTGTCAAGCTTGATCGTGTGGTTTATTCGCAATTAACCAAGAAAGATCTTCCACGCGGACGCTGGAGATATTTGGAAGAGAAAGAAGTAATCATGCTAAAGCATCTGATCAGATCATAAAATATAGATAAAAACCTTCTGGAAATCTCAGAAGGTTTTTTTATGCCTTTTATTTTGGCGCTGATAAATCTTATCTTGTGTTTATGAAATACATTCTATCAATCCTTTTTATCTCTATTTTGCTTCCGGGAATTATGCAGGCTCAGGAATACAATAAAAAAAATCAATATAATCTGCTCATTGGAACTTATACCAATTCTGGAAAAAGCGAAGGAATATATGTTTACAGTTTTAATGAAAATACCGGGAAAGCAAAATTCCGAACTGTAGAAAAAGGAGTTGAAAATCCATCCTATTTGTGCATTTCAGAGAATCAGAAATTTGTGTATGCTGTAAATGAGTTAAATGGCGAAAAAACTCCGGGTGTTAGTGCATTTCGGTTTAATGCCCAAAGCGGCAATCTTGATTTCATCAACAAGGTCAATTCAATGGGAGCCGATCCCTGCTATATATCAACAGATAAAGAAGGAAAACATGTTTTTGTAGCTAATTATTCGGGAGGAAATCTTTCTGTTTTCAATATCCTTTCGGACGGCTCTATAAGCGAGGCGGCGCAAACCGTTCAATTTAACGGAAACAGCATTAATAAAAGTCGTCAGGAGAAATCACATCTACATTCCGCGGTTCTGTCTCCAAACGAAAAGCAATTATTTGCGGCAGATTTGGGTGCCGATAAACTTTATTCGTTTAACATCGATGAAAATGCACAGACCGAAATATTAAAACCCTCATCACAAAAAGAAGTTAAAACTATTGCCGGTAGCGGACCGAGGCATTTTGTCTTTCATCCCAATAACAAATACGCATACCTCGTAAATGAATTAACTGCAGGTGTAACCGTATTTAGTTATCACGATGGTAAATTGCGGGAATCACAACAAATCAGCATGCTTTCTGCGGATGAAAAAAGGAATGTTGGAGCCGCCGACATCCATATCTCGCCGGACGGCAAATTTTTATATACCAGCAACCGCGGCGAAATTAATGAGCTAAGTATTTTTTCAATTGCCAAAGACGGCAGATTGACCTTTGTGGCGCATCAATCTTCAAAAGGAAAAGCGCCGAGAAATTTTGCCATAACACCCAAAGGAAAATATTTGTTAGCAGCCAACCAGAACAGCGACGAAATAGTGGTTTTTAAGCGAAATAAGAGAACCGGCTTGTTAACCGAAACTGGCGAAAGAATCCAGGTTGGTGCGCCGGTGTGTTTAAAATTCGCGGGAGCAAAATAAAATTAAAATCAATTCTGTTAAAGAACTGATTTTTGATTTTTTTCAAATGTTTTATCCAAAACTTCCCGGTAGTAAGCTTCATAAACCGGCAGGATTATACTCAGGTCAAATTCTTTTGCTCTGCTTAATGCATTCTCTTTAAACTTATTTAAGGTCTCATCATCCTTTAATATGTAAATAGCATGTTCGGCCATTTTTGCAATGTCTCCAATATTGTCCATAAAACCGGTTACCCCGTTTACATTTAATTCAGGCAAACCACCGGTGTTTGATGTGATGACCGGAACTTTACATGCCATTGCCTCTAACGCCGCCAAACCAAAACTTTCTGACTCAGATGGCATAATGAAAAGATCAGAAACAGATAAAATCTCTTCTACAGCATCCTGTTTACCAAGAAATCGTACATTCTCATTGATGTTTAAATCGCGGCAAAGCTGCTCACAATAAACACGGTCCGGGCCGTCGCCAACCATTAATAGTTTGGAAGGAACTTCTTTTAAAATCTGCTCAAAGATCTTAACCACATCTTTTGTTCTCTTTACTTTACGGAAGTTTGAAGTATGTACCACAATACGTTCATTATTGGGAGCGATTGCCTTTTTAAAATGATCTTTCGGCTTCAGCGTAAAACGTTGTAAGTCTATAAAATTGGGAATTACGCGTATATCATTTAATATATCAAAGTGCTTGTAGGTAT
>JBDTLL010000148.1:0-5948 GCA_039934815.1 Daejeonella sp.
TCAACAATTTCTGGCGACGATTTCCAATAGTTTTTGAGAAGTACAAGGGCCAGATTATTGGATGTTCTCGACTGTTCGTCTAAGCGAATTGTTTTGATTTCAGCAATCGGTTTTTCACTAAAAATAAAAACGGAATGAACCGGTCCATCCGCACCAATACAATAATCCGTTATGATCTGATAATTTGGAATTCGCAACAATGCAGCTACTGGAACTAAACCAATATCAACCTGATTATCAATTAGTTTATTGGCACAAGTTGAAGGTATATCTAAACTTAAATCAACCTTATCTATTATTGGAGAATTAGTAATTCCGTAAACAAAGGGTTTGGTATTTGTATATGAAACTGCTGAAATTTTTATTTTATTCACTAATTATGAGAGTAAATACCTAAGATGGTCTGTGTTATTGAAGTCCTGAATTTTAAAATCAGATCCATTCCAGGTTAGTTTATATAATGTTGTATTGGTATGCGGAAAGCGATCCATTTCTGACAACGGAATATCTGTCAACAGGCATAAAAACAATCGCATGGCACGACCATGCATACAAATCAAAATATTTTTATCATCGTTATGCTCAATCAGATTTTCGAGAATCGTTAACTGTCGTTCTTTAACTTCCAGCGGACTTTCACCATCATCAAATTTTTCATCCAGGTTTCCAGACATCCAATGTCCCATCATTTTTCTGAATGCCATTTTGGTTTCGCTGCTGGTTTGCATGCCTTCATAAACTCCCCAGGCAAGTTCGTCTAACCCCTCGAATTGCACCCAGGGAATGCCGGACTCGATAAATTTTTCGACTGTTTGATGAGTTCTTATTAAAGTGGAAGTGTAAATTTTATCAAACGGAATATGTTTATAAGCCTGGTGAAAAGCTTCACCCTGAGACCGACCGTAATCGTTCAGTTCCGCATTTATTCCCCTGCCCTGAACAATCCCTTTTTTATTTAAATCAGTCTCGCCGTGGCGGATAATATAAATAGATTTCTTTATCTGATCGTCTGATTTTAAATGATTCGTTCCCTGATTAACTTCCGACATTTTATGCTTATTTGGCTCTAGTTAACACTTTCGGGCGTTTGTATAACAGGAAGTTTATAATATTTAGGTTTTACTTCATCCGGAAATTCATGATCCGTATAGTCTGTAACTACATTGTATAAAGTATCTCTTTCAATCGGTTTTCTGCCCACATGCCTGATGAGGTTAACCAAATCTTTGGTACTCATTGCCGGATGTTGTTCTTCGGCACCAGCCATAGAATATATTTTTGTGGTATCATCCAGCGTACCGTCAATATCATCCACACCAAAACTTAAAGAAAGCTGTGCCGTATTTCTGCTAATCATTGCCCAATAAGCTTTGATATGATCAAAATTATCAAGGTAAATTCGTGCAATAGCATAATTACGCAGATCCTCTATTACAGAAACTTCCGGAACATGAGACATTTGGTTATCCTGATTTCTAAATTTCAATGGAATAAACGTTTGAAAACCACCAGTTTTATCCTGCAAATTCCGCAACTGATCCATATGATCAATTCGGTGTTTAAATTCTTCAATATGACCATAAAGCATGGTCGCATTAGACCGCATTCCTAATTTATGCCATTCCTCATGTATCTGAAGCCATTGCTCGCCGGTGCATTTATCCTTTGCAATTTGCTCACGAATTTCCGGATCAAAAATTTCTGCTCCTCCTCCCGGGATGGAATCCAGACCAGAATCTTTCATCAACTTCATGCCGGTGGCATAATCAATTTTGGCCTTTTTAAAGATATAATGATATTCAACCGGAGTTAATGCCTTCACATGCAAATCAGGTCTGTGATCGTGAATTTTGCGGAATAGTTCAGAATAAAACTCAACATCATATTGAGGTAAAACACCTCCAACGATATGTACTTCTGTAACCGGCTGACCATCATAATTCTTCACAATATCCAGCATTTCGTCCATCGTATATTCCCAGCCTTCAGATTTTTGCTTGAGTAAACGGGAATACGAACAAAATTTACAATCGTAAATGCAAAGGTTTGTTGGTTCAATATGAAAGTTTCTGTTAAAATAGGTATTATCGCCGTGGCGCTTTTCGCGGATAAAATTAGCAAGCACACCTAAATATCCCAGTTCAGCTGTTTCAAATAGCATAACACCTTCAGAAAAACTGATCCGCAAACCATCTTTAACTTTTTGTGCTACTTCTATTAGCTCATTACTTAAATCCGGATTTTGCAGGAGAATATTTAATTTATCTTCAGAATTCATTTTTTCAGCTTTGGTCAAAAATACAAAATGAGAAAACAAAAATTATCCTGATACTTGAATTTCCTTCTTTCAAAAGGTAAGTTTACCTTTTGATGTCAATAAAAAAGCACATGAAACTGGAAACAATTGCAATACACGCCGGCAATAAAATTGAAAACGGAAGCAGAGCCGTTATTCAGCCTATAACTCTTTCAACAACTTTTGAACGCGGACCCGAAGGAGATTATCCGGGTGGTTTCATTTATTCCAGATCTGATAATCCCAACCGGAAATCTTTAGAAAACGTATTGAAGCAATTAGAAAATGGAGTTGATTGCTGCGCATTTTCTTCAGGAAACGCCGCGGGAAGTGCTGTATTTCAGTCATTAAAACCGGGCAGTCATATAATTGCTCCGTCAGATATGTATCATGGACTACGCAATCAATTGAAAATAGTTTATGCCGATACTTTAGAAGTAGATTTTGTCGATTTCGGTAAACCGGAATTAATAAAATCTGCAATAAAAAGCAATACCAAACTCATCTGGATTGAAACTCCTTCAAATCCATTATTAAAAATTGCCGATATAAATGCGATTGTAAACATCGCGAAAGAAAAAAATATAATTGTTGTGTGTGATAACACTTTTGCGAGTCCGGTTTTTCAAAATCCACTGGATTTAGGCTGTGATATCGTAATGCATTCCACAACAAAATATCTTGGCGGCCATAGCGATGTGGGCGGTGGTGCTTTAATTTGCAAAGAAGTAAATCCTTTCTGGGAAAAAATTAAAGATATTCAAGGTCTTTCCGGTGCTGTACCTTCTCCTTTCGATTGTTTTTTAACTACCCGCGGAATTAAAACATTGCCTTATAGAATGCGTGGACACGCTGAAAATGCGATGAAAATTGCCGAATTCTTATTTGATCATTCCTCCATAGAAAAGGTTTTTTATCCCGGACTTAAGTCGCATCCTGATCATGAGATCGCCGCAAGGCAGATGAAAAATTTTGGGGGTGTAGTTTCATTTCTGGTGAAAGGTTCTGACACAGAAGCATTGAAAGTGGTAAATAACGTGAATGTTTTTAGTCAGGCAACCAGTTTGGGCGGCGTGGAAAGTTTAATAGAGCATCGCTATTCTATTGAAGGTCCGGATACTAAAACACCTAAAAATTTAATTCGGGCATCGATTGGATTAGAAAATTCGGATGATCTGATTGAAGACCTTATTCAGGCTTTATCTTTTATTTAAGGAATTTAAAATATAATTAAATGAGTTTTTTTGTCATTAATAATTGTCATTTAAAATTCAGAAAAACTGATTATTTGAATATTTAAAAATTAAATTTGGAATATAAATTATTTTCAATCTATATTTGAAACATTATTTGGTAGCAATACCAATCTGTCATCAATAATCTAATCGGTTTTTGATTTATACAGAAGTGGCGAGAGATCAGGCTCTGTGACCCACTGACAACCCCCCGATCGGTTTCGGGGAAGGTGCCAATTCCTGTCCGGAATGATCCGGAACTATAAATTATTTAAGCCATGAAAACAACATTCAGTTTTTTCAAAACACTCTCATTAGAGAGCATTTTCATTTCCATTTTTTATCCTGAGTTACAATTCCATATTCTTCCTGTGAATATGTGCTGTTGTTACATGCGCTAAATTTTTCTTTTCTTTTTATAAGATCAGATTTATTTGGCATTCCCGGCTTTAGCCCGCATTCCCAGTTTCTCAAATTTCAACTCAATATTAAAAATTACACACCATGTCAACAGAAAACTTAAAATTCGAAACCCTGCAATTACACGCCGGTCAGGAGCCAGATCCAACTACTGGTTCTCGTGCTGTGCCAATTTACCAAACTACTTCTTACGTTTTTAACGACTCCGAACACGGAGCCAATTTATTTGCGCTTAAAGAGTTTGGAAACATTTACACCCGTATAATGAATCCTACAACGGATGTATTTGAAAAACGAATTGCCGCATTAGAAGGTGGTGTAGCTGCTTTGGCCGTTAGTTCCGGACAAGCGGCCCAATTTATAGCTCTTACCAATATACTTCAGGCCGGCGATAATTTTGTTTCAAGCTCATTCCTTTACGGAGGTTCTTATAACCAATTTAAAGTATCCTTCAAAAAAATTGGAATTGAAGCTCGGATTGCAAAAGGTGATGATCCGCAAAGTTTTGAAGATCTGATTGATGAAAACACGAAAGCTTTATATCTTGAAACAATCGGTAATCCGGAATTCAATGTGCCGGATTTTGAAAAAATCGCGGCAATTGCAAAGGCGCATGATTTGCCATTAATTGTAGATAATACGTTCGGCGCTGCCGGATATCTATTTCGTCCTTTAGAGCACGGAGCAAACATTGTAGTAGAATCTGCCACAAAATGGATCGGCGGTCATGGAACGTCAATTGGCGGTGTAATAGTTGATGGCGGAAATTTTAATTGGGGAAATGGTAAGTTTCCGCAGTTTACAGAGCCATCAGAAGGTTATCACGGATTGGTATTTAATGATGTTTTCGGTATTGGAAGTGATTTTGGAAACATACAGTTTATTATTAAAGCACGGGTTGAAGGCTTACGCGATTTTGGCCCGGCACTTTCTCCTTTCAATGCATTTTTATTGATCCAGGGATTGGAAACGCTTTCTCTCCGCGTTCAGCGTCATGCCGACAATGCTCTGGAACTAGCCAAATGGTTGGAGCAACATCCGCAGGTTAGCAAAGTAAATTATCCCGGACTAACCAGCAGTCCTTATCACGCGAATGCGAAAAAATATCTGAAAAATGGTTTCGGAGGAGTTTTGTCTTTTGAAATTAAAGGCGGGAAAGAAGCTGCGACGACTTTTGTAGATAATCTAAAATTGGTAAGTCATCTGGCAAATGTTGGAGATGCAAAAACGCTCATTATTCAGCCGGCCGCAACAACACATCAGCAATTAAGCGAGGAGCAACAATTAGCTTCAGGTGTTACCCCAACTCAATTACGTATTTCTGTTGGAATTGAGCATTTGGATGATATTAAGGCAGATTTAGAACAAGCGTTTGCCATCGTGAATAAAAAAGAGCCAGCGCTTGTTTAATTTAAAATTGTAATGGGATACCAGATTTACCAGCATAAACACCCTGTCGTATTTGAAAACGGGCAAAAACTGCCCGGACTTCAAATAGCTTATAATACTTATGGACAATTAAATGAAAATCGTGATAACGTAATTTGGGTTTGCCATGCTTTAACTGCCAATTCAGATGTTTTTGACTGGTGGAAAGGTCTTTTTGGAGAAAATGATTTGTTCAATCCGGATGACCATTTTATTATTTGCGCCAATATAATTTCTTCGCCTTATGGCTCTACAAACCCATTAAGCGTTAATGCGGAAACAGGTTTACCCTATTACCTCTCGTTTCCGGATTTAACAGTTCGCGATTTGGTAAATGCGCATCAAATTTTGGCTAAGGAATTAAAAATTGAGGAAATAGCGGTATTAATTGGTGGATCGTTAGGCGGACAACAAGCATTAGAATGGTCTATTATTGAGCCTGAAAAAATCAAAAACCTAATTTTGGTTGCTACAAATGCTTTTCACTCTGCCTGGGGAATTGCATTTAATGAAAGTCAGCGGCTGGCAATTACTGCCGACCGCACTTTCTATTCTATGAGCCCGGATGG
>JBDTLL010000149.1:0-5948 GCA_039934815.1 Daejeonella sp.
ACGTTAAGTGCTACTGAAATAGGTCATCCGTTGATAAATGAAAAACAGCGGGTTGCAAACAATTTTAGCTTAAATAATGAACTGAAAATCGATATCGTCACCGGGTCAAACATGGCAGGAAAAAGCACGTTTTTGAGAACACTCGGCATAAATTCTGTGCTGGCCCTTTGTGGTTCTGTGGTTTGTGCTACAGATATGAAAATTACGCCAATGCTGATTTTTAGTTATATGCGAATAAAAGATTCCCTGAATGAAAACACGTCGACATTCAAGGCAGAATTAAACCGTTTAAAATTGTTGCTGGATAAACTTTCTGAAGATTCGAAGCTTTATTTTTTGATCGATGAGATGTTACGCGGAACTAATTCGGTAGATAAATATCGGGGCTCTAAAGCAATCATTGAAAAATTAATCCAACAGAAAGCGGTAGGAATGGTAGCAACGCACGACCTCCAGATTGCGCATATGGAAAAAGACCATCCGGATTACATACGTAATTTCCATTTTGATATAGAAATTAAAAAAGGAGAGATGTATTTTGATTATAAGCTGCGAAGCGGAGAATGTAAAACTTTTAATGCTTCAGTTCTGCTGCAAAATTTAGGAATTAACGTCGAAAAGAATGTAGAATAATACTCTTTTTTGAGAAATTTTAAACATCGACAACCTAATCATGTTCTCCTAATACATCAATTAAATTAAATATATTATGGGATATCATGAATATAAAAAATGTATTGAAGCTTGTTTAAAATGCGCAGCTATTTGTAATCATTGCGCATCATCCTGCACCCAGGAAGATGATGTAAAAATGATGGCACGATGCATCCAATTGGATATGGAATGTGCGGCAATTTGTTACGCTGCAGCGCAATTAATGAGTTTGGGAAGTGATAAGGCTGCCGAAATTTGTAAAATCTGCGCAGATATGTGCGACGCTTGCAGTAAAGAATGTTCAGGTCACGATAACGAACATTGTAAGGAATGTGCTCAGGCATGTAAAGAATGTGCAGACGAATGCAGAAAAATGTAATCAGATAATAATCTAAAAACGAAAACATGAATACTTCTAAGGAAAACGACAATACTGGAAAATCAAAAACATCACCGGAAGGTAATACCAAAATGGTTGATGGATTGGAGCAAGCCAAAGAAATTATTGAAGGAGCAAAAGATGATGCTCAGATTGATAGTTTAAAAGCGAAAAATGTGGATGAAAAAAATGACGAGAAAAAGTCTTAATCATTCGCAAACAAAAAAGGAGATGCAAAACATCTCCTTTTTTTATTTAAATGAAGTTCTATTTTATTTAAATGCATTTAAGCCCGTTACATCCATTCCGGTAATTAATAAATGAATATCGTGCGTTCCTTCATAGGTAACAACAGATTCCAGGTTCATCATGTGGCGCATAATTGGAAATTCACCTGTAATTCCCATTCCTCCCAACATTTGTCTGGCTTCTCTGGCAATTTTTAAAGCTGTTTCCACGCTGTTTCTTTTTGCCATCGAAATCTGCGCCGGAGTTGCACGATTCTCGTTTTTTAAAACTCCCAATCGCCAAACTAGTAACTGACCTTTGGTGATCTCTGTGATCATTTCGGCTAATTTTTTTTGCTGAAGCTGGAAACCGCCAATTGGCCGGTCGAATTGCATACGTTCTTTTGAATAGCGCAGAGCAGTATCATAGCAATCCATTGCGGCGCCCAAAGCTCCCCAGGCAATTCCGTAACGAGCCTGATTTAAACATCCTAACGGACCTTTTAATCCTTTAACGTTGGGTAAAATATTTTCTTTCGGGATCTTTACATTGTCAAAAACAAGTTCTCCGGTTGATGAAGCACGTAAACTCCATTTGTTATGAGTTTCTGGAGTTGTAAAACCTTCCATGCCTCTTTCTACAATCATTCCTCTAATGTCGCCATTATCGTCTTTAGCCCAAACAACCGCGATATCTGCAAACGGTGCATTGGAAATCCAGAGTTTTGCGCCGTTCAAAAGGTAATGATCGCCCTGATCTTTAATTGTGGATGACATAGAGGACGGATCAGAACCATGGTTGGGTTCTGTTAATCCAAAACATCCCATAAATTCGCCGGAGGCTAATTTTGGTAAATATTTTTTTCGCTGCTCTTCAGATCCGTAAGCATAAATTGGATACATCACCAATGAACCCTGTACGGAAGCTGTGGAACGTATTCCCGAGTCGCCACGTTCAATTTCCTGCATAATTAAACCGTAGGAAATATAATCCAAACCTGCGCCACCATATTCTTCTGGAATAGTCGGACCAAAAGCGCCAATTTCCGCAAGACCTTTTATTAAATGCTTTGGGAATTTTGCTTTTTGAGCAAAATCTTCAATAATCGGACTTACTTCCTTTTTAACCCAATCGCGTACGCTATCGCGAACCAATTTATGCTCTTCAGAAAGAAGTTCATCCATTAAGTAATAATCCGGTGCTTCGTAAAGATCTTTTTTAGAGGATCTTTGAATTTCGTTATCAGCAGTTAGAGTTGACATAATTGTGTTTTTTCAAAATTAGCAAAATCAGCTTTCCAAGCTTCATTTTCTTCTACAATTTTTAAATGTTTATTACAAATTTACAATCACAGGTGCTTTATTAACCAAAATGTGCTGTAATAATCTAATTTTGTTGTTATGGGAAATCTACACAAAAAAGTGGCATTACACGGCGTGCGATTTTTTTCTTATCATGGTTTTTATCCGGAAGAACAGATTTTGGGGAACGAATTTATATTGGATATCGAAACAGAAATGGAGGTTTATTCTGTGGATACCGATGATTTAAGTCATACTGTTAATTACGAAAGACTTTTCGAAATTGCAGTTACCGAAATGAAAATCACCAGAAAATTGCTGGAAACAGTGGCTCATAATATTCTCGAACAAATCAGACATGAATTTTTAGCGGTTAAAACTATTCGTGTGTGTATTAAAAAAGTAAATCCGCCTCTGGCCGGGCAGGTTGAAAGTTCAATTGTAGAATTAACATTTAACAGATAATGATGTATCAAAAAATTACCGAAGATATCTTACAAACGATCAGGCAAATTGTGGGTGATGAGAACGTATTGATTGAAAAAGAATTTATTGAAAAGTACGCTCATGACGAAACGGAAGACTTGAAATATTTTCCGGAGGTTGTAGTAAAGCCAAAAAATCCGAAGCAGATATCAGAGTTGTTGAAGTTGTGTAATGAGAATTCCATTCCTGCAACGCCAAGAGGCGGAGGAACAGGTTTGAGCGGTGCAGCACTGCCTGTTTACGGAGGACTTTTAATTTCGATGGAAAAGTTTAACAAGATCATTGAAATAGATGAGCGGAATTTGCAGGCAACGGTAGAGCCAGGCGTAATTACAGAAGTTTTTATGAACGAAGTTGCTTCAAAAAACCTGTTGTATCCGGTAGATCCATCCAGTAAAGGTTCTTGTTTTATTGGTGGAAATATTGCTCACGGAAGCGGTGGACCACGTGTTGTAAAATATGGAACCATCAGAGAGTATATTTTAAATCTTGAAGTGGTTTTGCCTACCGGCGAAATTATCTGGACAGGAGCTAACACATTAAAATACGCTTCAGGTTATAATCTAACTCAACTAATGATCGGCTCGGAAGGGACATTAGGCATTGTCACAAAAATTGTTGTAAAACTAATCTCACGGCCGTCAAATGATATTTTGATGTTGGGCTCATTCACCACAAATGAGCAGGCATGTGCGGCGGTTTCAGCAATTTTTAGAGCGGGCATAACTCCTTCTGCCTTAGAGTTTATGGAAAGAAGGGGAGTAGAATGGGTAATAGAATATGACCATATACCATTTGACCTGAAAGATGGTGTGAAAGCCTTTCTACTGGTTGAAGTAGATGGAAACAATATGGATACTCTTTTCGCGGATGCTGAAATTATTAACCAGGTAATGGAAGAAAACGGTTGTACAGAGGTTTTATTCGCAGATTCTGCGGCGCAAAAAGAAGAGCTGTGGAAAATCCGGAGAACGATGGCTGTTTCTGTAAAATCGAATTCTGTTTACAAGGAAGAAGATACCGTAGTACCCCGTGCAGAGTTACCTGCACTAATAAATGGAGTTAAAGAGATTGGAAATAAGTATGGCTTCCAATCAATTTGTTACGGCCATGCCGGCGATGGGAATTTGCACATTAATATAATCAAGGGAGAAATGAGTGATGAAGACTGGAACTCAAAATTGAAATCAGGTATTAGAGAAATTTTTGAATTGACAGTAAAACTGGGTGGTACACTTTCGGGAGAACATGGAATCGGCTTGGTTCAACGCGAATTTATGTCGTTAAAATATTCTGAGATCCATTTAGACCTGATGCGTAAAATTAAAGCGGTGTTCGATCCAAATTGTATTTTGAATCCGGGTAAGATAACGCCCGACCTAAGTTAAATTGTCCTGGAAATTATATGTATTTTAGTTTAATATTTTAACATGTATTGCCAATGGATTTTACCGAAGCCGATCTGATCAAAATAGTTTTATCCGTTTTATGTGGCAGCGTTCTGGGTTTTGAACGAGAATATCATAATAAAACAGCTGGCTTCAGAACCATAATTTTAATTTGCCTGGGTTCTACCGTTTTTACAATTGCATC
Organism: Daejeonella sp.; assembly: GCA_039934815.1. Classification (GTDB taxonomy): domain Bacteria; phylum Bacteroidota; class Bacteroidia; order Sphingobacteriales; family Sphingobacteriaceae; genus Daejeonella. The sequence continues at coordinate 4,642 of JBDTLL010000149.1, forward strand.
GCAAAAAATGGGTGGCAGTGATGACCGTATCGCCGCAAATATCATTACCGGTATTGGTTTTATTGGCGCCGGTGTAATTTTCAAAAATGATATTAATGTTAAAGGATTAACAACTGCAGCAGTTATTTGGATAACTGCGGCAATTGGAATGGTTATCGGCATCAACCAGTATTTTATGGGAATTGGTTTGTCGATAATTGTATTAATAATTCTCTCGCTGTTTTCAAAAATTGAAGAATTTATAGATAAACTAAATCATAAGATAAACTATTCCATAACTTTTATAAATACAGACCTTGTAAATCTGCAAATTGTAGAAAAGCATATTAACACACTGGAGCTAAAATCAAGAGTGAGACAGATGTCAAAAAAAGATAATCGCTTATTTGTAATTCTGGAAGTTACCGGAAACAAAGATAAAGTGAAGTTGCTAAGTGAGAAGCTAATTGCCACTTATGAAGTTTATCAGGTTTAGTTTAAATAGCTTCAAAATCAATCATTTTTAGTTTATGTATTTCCGGAATTGGCGCAGGCTTCTGTATATTGTAATCGAAGGAAATGCAAACCGTAAGGCCTGTGGTGCAGGCAACTTCCTGACCGTTTTCGATCTTAACCAAAGCATAAGCCAAATCAAAACTGCTTGTTCCTACCCGGGAAGTTTTTACGTAGGCAAATATCTCATCGTTTAAATTAATGGGTCTCAAATAATTTACTTCGGCTTTGCCGATAATTATTCCCATTTCATTCCAATCCCATTTAATTACATCATTCCAATAACTGGAGCGGGCAATTTCAAAATATGTTAAATAAATAGCATTATTTACATGCCCAAAAGAATCTACATCCGCAAAGCGAATGGGGATAACAGTTTTATAATTGTACTCAGAAAAATTTTGCATTGCTATTAATAATACTTTTTAAAATGGGAAATATAAGACAAAAGTCTTTTAAACTTTAATTTATATTGAATCAACTCCAATGGTATATGGATTGTTTAACTGCGAGCAAAATTAAATACCAGGAGCAATTAAAGGAATTTTTAATTAGAAACTGAAACACTATTTATCTAAAATTCTGGAAATTATAAAGAAGGATTTTGATAATTACGGAACTGAAAAAAGCAGACGACAACATTCAATTACAAAATTTTCAACAAAATTATTATGAATGATTGATTACCAGGTATTTCGCGAAAGCGGAGTACTTTTTTATTTTATTAATTGAGCAAACACAAATGTTTGTAATTTTACGCCTATGGCCAGAGAAATTTTAGAAACTAAAAGAAAAGCTTTAAAGATAAACTTAGA
>JBDTLL010000150.1:0-5943 GCA_039934815.1 Daejeonella sp.
AATCCATCCGTTTGTTTCATACTACCGTAACGGCTTGCCATTCCGGCAGCTAAAATCAGTAAAGTTGGTTTCATATTTCAATTTTAAGCGTAAACAGCCTTTGTGACTGTCTAATCAGTCAGATAGGCTAAAATAATAATTAGTGTAATATAACAGGTAATGTGTTGGCAAGTTTCCCGGATAACTGATTCTTATTAAAAACCAAATAAGCTTCCGGATCTTCTCCTTGGTTTTTTACCAGCCAGCATTCCGAACAAACCTCTTACAATTGCGGTACCAATTTGCCTGGTGATAGGGGCATTTATTACTTTTTCAACGGTGCTTTTTTCTGCACGAGTACTTTTCTGTATTTTTTCCTGTTCTTTCTGTTGCTTTAATTCCTCTTTTGCTTTCTCAAGTACCGCTTCATCGGCCATTTTTTCGTTTATTTTTTCAGTTAGTTTTTCATAAGCACTTTCCGGATCTAAAGTCTCTTTATATTTGTCGTAAACCTCACTTGATTGAATTAACGTATCAACATCTGCGGCTGGCAACGGACCCATAATTGATCGTGGAGGCGTTAAATGCGTTGCTACCACTTCCGTTGGAATTCCCTTTTCATTTAACACGGTAATTAATGCCTGCCCGGTTCCCAGAGAAGTTAATAGCCTGTCTATCTCGTAGAATTCTGATTTAGGATAAGTATTCACCGTTTTCTTCAAAGCTTCCACATCATTTGGCGTAAAAGCTCTTAGTGCGTGTTGAACACGATTTCCTAACTGCGCCAACACACTTTCAGGAATATCAGTCGGGGATTGTGTACAGAAGAAAACGCCGATTCCTTTAGATCTTATTAATCGTATAACTGTTTCAATCTGTTCTAAAAACGCTTTTGGTGAATCTTTAAACAACAAATGTGCTTCATCAAAAAAGAAAACCAGTTTCGGTTTATCCAAATCCCCAGCCTCTGGCATGCTGTAAAAAATCTCAGCCAATAAACTTAACAGAAAGGTTGAAAATAAAACCGGCTGACTTTGAACATCAGATATATTTAACAGGCTGATCATACCTTTCCCATCCACACGATTGAAAAGGTCCTCAACATCAAAAGATTTTTCCCCGAATAATTGGCCGAGTCCCTGTTGTTCAATCGCCACAATTTTCCGCAAAATTGTACCGGATGTGGATGATGAAATTGATCCATAATTTTCTTTTATTTCTGCAGCGCCAGGACCGTCGGCAAGATAGGAAATGGTTTTTTTAAGATCATTTAAATCAATTAAAGCTAACTGATTATCATCAGCATATTTAAAAATAACAGCCAAAACACCGGCTTGAGTTTCGTTGAGATCTAAAATTTTTGATAATAATACGGGGCCAAATTCTAAAACAGTGGCACGCATTTGCGCTCCCTGTTTTCCGGTTAATGAATATAACTCTACCGGGAAACCAGTAGGTACAAATGGTTTACCTAATGCGGCCGCTCTTTCTTCCAATTTTGCATTTGTCGGGCCGGGCTGATTCAGCCCTGAAAGGTCTCCCTTTACGTCCAACATAAATACCGGCACTCCCGCATCTGATAATTGCTCAGCAATTAACTGCAATGTGCGTGTCTTTCCTGTTCCTGTTGCCCCGGCAATTAATCCGTGGCGGTTCATCATCTTTAACGATAAATTTACTTCTGCTGCCGCGATAATGTTTCCATCCAGAATTCCCGCACCGAGGTAAATAGACGGATTTTGAGTATTATATGATGCATTAACCTTTTCAGTAAACAGTTGGGTTTTTTCCATAATTTAGAAATTGTAGTGTTTCAATTTACAATTTTATCTAACAAAAAAAGAGGCGTCTTGATTTCAAGAAACCACTTTAAATCAATGTTATTGTTTTGAAACCGATTTAGGTTTAACTGACTTAAGATATTTATTTAGCCAGTTATCCATTTCCCACATCATATGTAAAACAGATTCCCGGGCAGCATATTCATGCGCTTCGGCTGGCAACATTACCAGGCGTGTTGTAGCTCCATGCCCTTTTAACGCATTAAAAAACCGTTCGCTTTGTAAGGGGAAAGTTGTTGGATTATTATCTGCTTCGCCATGTATCAGCAACAGCGGACTTTTAATTTTATCCGCGAAAGCGAAAGGTGACATTCTGTTATAAATTTCGGGAGCTTCCCAATAAGATCTTTCTTCCTGCTGAAAGCCGAAAGGAGTTAAAGTTTGATTGTAAGTTCCGCTACGGGCAATTCCGGCAGCAAAAAAGTTTGTATGTGCCAGTAAATTGGCAGCCATAAATGCGCCGTAAGAATGTCCGCCAATAGCAATCCTTTTGCGGTCTGCAATTCCCATTTCAACAAGTGTATCTATAGCGGCCTTTGCATTGTATTTAATCTGATCAATAAAAGTGTCATTTGGCTGGTCGTTACTTTCTCCCACAATGGGCATATCTGCATTGTCTAAAACGGCATAGCCCTGCGTAACCCAATAAATGGGCGAACCGGTACTAATCCGGGTGAATTTATAAGGAGAGCCTTTTACTTCTCCCGCCGCGGCCGCGGTTTTAAATTCGCGTGGATACGCCCACATTAAAACTGGTAAAGTACTGTCGGAAACGCTGTAATTTTGAGGCAGATATAAAGTAGCGCTCAAATTTAATCCGTCGAGTCTCTTATAATTAAGTTGCTGTTTTGTTATTCCCTCCAGTTCCGGATACGGATTTTGGAAATCAGTTAATTGCACCCGGCTGGAGTCTGTCAGTTTTACAAAGTAGTAATTAGGAACTGTGTCTACTGCCTCCCGACTTGTGATCACGAATTTATTATTGTTGAAAAATAAGGGCTTTTCAAAATATGGGGCTTCAGATCTGAATAAAGTATCGGTTAATTTAGTGCGTGTATTAAACTTTAAAATAAACGGTTTTTCGCCTTCCGGCGATGCACCGTTGCTGATCGAAAAAACGTTTTCTTTCTCTGTGAGCAATACATCACGCTTGTATTCATTCTTTTTCGTTACAAAATCTCCCGGATCGCTGTAGCTATCTTCATAATATCTGTCGAATAAGTTAACACGATAAGTTTCGTTTCCCGGTTTTATAAATACCCGTCGTTCAGCCCGGGTTTTCCACCAACGCTCTGTAACCATGGCCAGATCATTATCCGCCCATTCTATTTTATTAAAGCGCAAATAACATTCCGCCAGTTTATGAGGTGTATTTTTAAATGGAGCGTCAAGCGTATAAATAATATCTTTTAATGGAACCTGCCTTTCGGGATCACCTTTATCCTGAGCTTCTACCCAGTAAAGAGTTGCTGGTTTATCATTTCTCCAGCCAAATTCCCGCGGACCTTCTGCTACTCCATCAAAACCTGCGGGGATATGATCTGCCAAAGGAGCTTTAAAAAGAGTTTTGGCCAGCTTTCCCTTTATGCTGAATACTTCAGTAGTGTAAGGGAAAAATTCTGCGGGAACAATGTATGAGTAAGGACGATTTATTTTTTGTGTGAGAATATATTTTCCATCGGGAGAAAATTCAATACTTCTGTAAATAGCAGTTTTGCCCCAATTTGCCGCCTCGCCATCCAAACTGACTAATTTTAATTGCGAGGTAAGATAATAGTCAAATAACAATTCCTGATAAGGACTTTTGATTAAATCCTGATAAGAATTTGAAGCAGAAACTTTGCCCTTATTTTCCTGAATAAACGGTCCTTCCGGAATGAGATCCGGAATTGGAACTTCTCCCTGATTTTCATCAACAAATTTGGCGAGTATCGATTTCCCGTTAGGCGCCCAAATAAAGGGCTTGTTATAGGTATCATTCAAATAAAAATCGGTTAGGCGATTTGCTTCCATCGTTTTTAAATCGGCAACCCAAAGTTCAATGCCATACGAAGATTGATTACTAAAAGCTAATTTACTTTCATCCGGCGACCAGCTTACATCCGAAATTTTCAAAACATCCGGCAACCCGGAAAATTCAAAATCTTCATTTTTCTTTATCGATTTTACACTAATCCCGTTGTGGTAAGCAGTCCGGCTTAAGCCATTTGTTTTTGGATTAATTCGCAATCCTGCAATTCTCACTTCTGGTCGGGCAACTTCGGCAATGCCTGGCAAACCAGGATTTTGCAGAAAAACCATTGTACTTCCATCAGAATTAATTATTACTGTTGGCTGCTGAGGCGCATCTACCAGATTAATTATAGATTGTGGTGGTTTCTGATATTTTAATTCATCCTGTGCAAAAGCAGAAAAATGAAGCAGAAATAATATTGAAAGTACAGGAGCGAAAATTTTCATAGTTAAAAAAATATCTCCTGTTTTGGCAGGAGATATATATGCGTTTATTTTATTGATCTAAAATCATGATCCACCTCTATATTTAGTAGTGACTCATAAATTAGTCGGATTACATTGTCGACATCTTCTTTATGAATCATTTCTACCGTGGTGTGCATGTAGCGCAACGGTAGCGAAATTAATGCCGAAACTACACCTTCGTTAGAATACGCGAAAGCATCGGTATCAGTTCCGGTAGAACGAGACGAAGCCTGACGCTGGAAAGGAATGCTATTTTTCTCAGCAACTGAGATTAATAATTTATTTAAATTAGTTTGAACAGCGGGCGCATAAGACACTACCGGACCTTTTCCGCAGGATAAATCGCCTTGCGTAACTTTGTTGATCATTGGCGTGGTTGTGTCATGTGTTACGTCTGTAACAATGGCTACATGTGGTTTAATACGATTGGCGATCATTTCTGCTCCGCGTAAGCCAATTTCTTCCTGAACAGAGTTGACAATATATAATCCGAAGTCAAGTTTCTTTTTATTTTCTGATAATAAACGAGCAACTTCGGCAATCATAAAACCACCTGCACGGTTATCTAACGCACGACCAACATAGTAACGATCGTTTAAAACCATAAATTCATCTTCGTAAGTAATTACGCAGCCAACATGAATTCCTAATTTTTCAACCTCTTCTGCCGAAGTGCAACCACAATCCAAAAAGATGTTTTTCAACGTAGGCGCTTCCTCTTTTTCGCCATTACGAGTGTGAATTGCAGGCCAGCCGAACACACCTTTTACAATGCCTTTATCTGTATGAATATTCACTCTTTTAGACGGTGCAATTTGATGATCTGAACCGCCGTTGCGAATAACATAAATTAAGCCTTCTTTGGTGATGTAATTTACGTACCATGAAATTTCATCTGCGTGTGCCTCAATAACAACTTTATAAGCCGCTTTTGGATTAATTACAGAAACCGCAGTGCCATAATTATCAACGTATTGCTCGTCAACATAAGGTTTTAAATAATCTAACCATAAACGCTGGCCTTCCCACTCGTAACCTGTAGGCGATGGATTGTTGATATAATTTTCAAAGAACTGCAGTGATTTGTCTGTCACAACAGAAACGTGTTTAGTTTCTTTTTTTGCCATTAGATGTTGTATATGTTAATTGTTTAAAGACAGTTCCATGATTTCAAAATCGTGCCCGTCTTTTTTAAATGTATTTCCGGTTGGTTTAAAACCAAATTTAGTGTAAAATCCTGCAGCGCTAACTCTGGAATTACACCATAATAATTCGGCGTTTTCTGTTTTGCTAAACGCGATGATGTATTCCATTAATAAAGTTCCGTAATTCTTTCCCTGAAACTCTTCAACAATAGCCAGTTTGCGAAACTGGGCTTTGTTATCCAATTTAAACCAGGAAACTATACCGATCAATTTATTGTGATCGAAAAGTCCAAAGTGTATGCCATCTTCATCATTTTCTAATTTAACATCATTCAATTCCTTTTCGGGATACATAACCTGATGCCTTAAATTCCAGGTAAGTTCCGCAGGAATTTGTTCAATGTGAGGACCAGCAATTTGCATTTTTACAAAGGAATATTTCCGTGTTTCTTTCGTGGATTGTTCACCACTTTATTTTCAAGCATTTTAAATGCTTT
>JBDTLL010000151.1:0-5919 GCA_039934815.1 Daejeonella sp.
ACGTTAAGTGCTACTGAAATAGGTCATCCGTTGATAAATGAAAAACAGCGGGTTGTAAATAATTTTAGCTTAAATAATGAATTGAAAATCGATATCGTCACCGGGTCAAACATGGCCGGAAAAAGCACGTTTTTGAGAACACTCGGCATAAATTCAGTGCTGGCCCTTTGTGGCTCTGTGGTTTGTGCGACAGATATGAAAATTACGCCAATGCTGATTTTCAGTTATATGCGAATAAAAGATTCTCTGAATGAAAATACATCGACATTCAAAGCAGAATTAAACCGTTTAAAATTGTTGCTGGATAAACTTTCTGAAGAGTCGAAACTTTATTTTTTGATCGATGAGATGTTACGCGGAACTAATTCGGTAGATAAATATCGGGGCTCTAAAGCAATCATTGAAAAATTAATCCAACAGAAAGCGGTAGGAATGGTAGCAACGCACGACCTCCAGATTGCGCATATGGAAAAAGACCATCCGGATTACATACGTAATTTCCATTTTGATATAGAAATTAAAAAAGGAGAGATGTATTTTGATTATAAGCTGCGAAGCGGAGAATGTAAAACTTTTAATGCTTCAGTTCTGCTGCAAAATTTAGGAATTAACGTCGAAAAGAATGTAGAATAATACTCTTTTTTGAGAAATTTTAAACATCGACAACCTAATCATGTTCTCCTAATACATCAATTAAATTAAATATATTATGGGATATCATGAATATAAAAAATGTATTGAAGCTTGTTTAAAATGCGCAGCTATTTGTAATCATTGCGCATCATCCTGCACCCAGGAAGATGATGTAAAAATGATGGCACGATGCATCCAATTGGATATGGAATGTGCGGCAATTTGTTACGCTGCAGCGCAATTAATGAGTTTGGGAAGTGATAAGGCTGCCGAAATTTGTAAAATCTGCGCAGATATGTGCGACGCTTGCAGTAAAGAATGTTCAGGTCACGATAACGAACATTGTAAGGAATGTGCTCAGGCATGTAAAGAATGTGCAGACGAATGCAGAAAAATGTAATCAGATAATAATCTAAAAACGAAAACATGAATACTTCTAAGGAAAACGACAATACTGGAAAATCAAAAACATCACCGGAAGGTAATACCAAAATGGTTGATGGATTGGAGCAAGCCAAAGAAATTATTGAAGGAGCAAAAGATGATGCTCAGATTGATAGTTTAAAAGCGAAAAATGTGGATGAAAAAAATGACGAGAAAAAGTCTTAATCATTCGCAAACAAAAAAGGAGATGCAAAACATCTCCTTTTTTTATTTAAATGAAGTTCTATTTTATTTAAATGCATTTAAGCCCGTTACATCCATTCCGGTAATTAATAAATGAATATCGTGCGTTCCTTCATAGGTAACAACAGATTCCAGGTTCATCATGTGGCGCATAATTGGAAATTCACCTGTAATTCCCATTCCTCCCAACATTTGTCTGGCTTCTCTGGCAATTTTTAAAGCTGTTTCCACGCTGTTTCTTTTTGCCATCGAAATCTGCGCCGGAGTTGCACGATTCTCGTTTTTTAAAACTCCCAATCGCCAAACTAGTAACTGACCTTTGGTGATCTCTGTGATCATTTCGGCTAATTTTTTTTGCTGAAGCTGGAAACCGCCAATTGGCCGGTCGAATTGCATACGTTCTTTTGAATAGCGCAGAGCAGTATCATAGCAATCCATTGCGGCGCCCAAAGCTCCCCAGGCAATTCCGTAACGAGCCTGATTTAAACATCCTAACGGACCTTTTAATCCTTTAACGTTGGGTAAAATATTTTCTTTCGGGATCTTTACATTGTCAAAAACAAGTTCTCCGGTTGATGAAGCACGTAAACTCCATTTGTTATGAGTTTCTGGAGTTGTAAAACCTTCCATGCCTCTTTCTACAATCATTCCTCTAATGTCGCCATTATCGTCTTTAGCCCAAACAACCGCGATATCTGCAAACGGTGCATTGGAAATCCAGAGTTTTGCGCCGTTCAAAAGGTAATGATCGCCCTGATCTTTAATTGTGGATGACATAGAGGACGGATCAGAACCATGGTTGGGTTCTGTTAATCCAAAACATCCCATAAATTCGCCGGAGGCTAATTTTGGTAAATATTTTTTTCGCTGCTCTTCAGATCCGTAAGCATAAATTGGATACATCACCAATGAACCCTGTACGGAAGCTGTGGAACGTATTCCCGAGTCGCCACGTTCAATTTCCTGCATAATTAAACCGTAGGAAATATAATCCAAACCTGCGCCACCATATTCTTCTGGAATAGTCGGACCAAAAGCGCCAATTTCCGCAAGACCTTTTATTAAATGCTTTGGGAATTTTGCTTTTTGAGCAAAATCTTCAATAATCGGACTTACTTCCTTTTTAACCCAATCGCGTACGCTATCGCGAACCAATTTATGCTCTTCAGAAAGAAGTTCATCCATTAAGTAATAATCCGGTGCTTCGTAAAGATCTTTTTTAGAGGATCTTTGAATTTCGTTATCAGCAGTTAGAGTTGACATAATTGTGTTTTTTCAAAATTAGCAAAATCAGCTTTCCAAGCTTCATTTTCTTCTACAATTTTTAAATGTTTATTACAAATTTACAATCACAGGTGCTTTATTAACCAAAATGTGCTGTAATAATCTAATTTTGTTGTTATGGGAAATCTACACAAAAAAGTGGCATTACACGGCGTGCGATTTTTTTCTTATCATGGTTTTTATCCGGAAGAACAGATTTTGGGGAACGAATTTATATTGGATATCGAAACAGAAATGGAGGTTTATTCTGTGGATACCGATGATTTAAGTCATACTGTTAATTACGAAAGACTTTTCGAAATTGCAGTTACCGAAATGAAAATCACCAGAAAATTGCTGGAAACAGTGGCTCATAATATTCTCGAACAAATCAGACATGAATTTTTAGCGGTTAAAACTATTCGTGTGTGTATTAAAAAAGTAAATCCGCCTCTGGCCGGGCAGGTTGAAAGTTCAATTGTAGAATTAACATTTAACAGATAATGATGTATCAAAAAATTACCGAAGATATCTTACAAACGATCAGGCAAATTGTGGGTGATGAGAACGTATTGATTGAAAAAGAATTTATTGAAAAGTACGCTCATGACGAAACGGAAGACTTGAAATATTTTCCGGAGGTTGTAGTAAAGCCAAAAAATCCGAAGCAGATATCAGAGTTGTTGAAGTTGTGTAATGAGAATTCCATTCCTGCAACGCCAAGAGGCGGAGGAACAGGTTTGAGCGGTGCAGCACTGCCTGTTTACGGAGGACTTTTAATTTCGATGGAAAAGTTTAACAAGATCATTGAAATAGATGAGCGGAATTTGCAGGCAACGGTAGAGCCAGGCGTAATTACAGAAGTTTTTATGAACGAAGTTGCTTCAAAAAACCTGTTGTATCCGGTAGATCCATCCAGTAAAGGTTCTTGTTTTATTGGTGGAAATATTGCTCACGGAAGCGGTGGACCACGTGTTGTAAAATATGGAACCATCAGAGAGTATATTTTAAATCTTGAAGTGGTTTTGCCTACCGGCGAAATTATCTGGACAGGAGCTAACACATTAAAATACGCTTCAGGTTATAATCTAACTCAACTAATGATCGGCTCGGAAGGGACATTAGGCATTGTCACAAAAATTGTTGTAAAACTAATCTCACGGCCGTCAAATGATATTTTGATGTTGGGCTCATTCACCACAAATGAGCAGGCATGTGCGGCGGTTTCAGCAATTTTTAGAGCGGGCATAACTCCTTCTGCCTTAGAGTTTATGGAAAGAAGGGGAGTAGAATGGGTAATAGAATATGACCATATACCATTTGACCTGAAAGATGGTGTGAAAGCCTTTCTACTGGTTGAAGTAGATGGAAACAATATGGATACTCTTTTCGCGGATGCTGAAATTATTAACCAGGTAATGGAAGAAAACGGTTGTACAGAGGTTTTATTCGCAGATTCTGCGGCGCAAAAAGAAGAGCTGTGGAAAATCCGGAGAACGATGGCTGTTTCTGTAAAATCGAATTCTGTTTACAAGGAAGAAGATACCGTAGTACCCCGTGCAGAGTTACCTGCACTAATAAATGGAGTTAAAGAGATTGGAAATAAGTATGGCTTCCAATCAATTTGTTACGGCCATGCCGGCGATGGGAATTTGCACATTAATATAATCAAGGGAGAAATGAGTGATGAAGACTGGAACTCAAAATTGAAATCAGGTATTAGAGAAATTTTTGAATTGACAGTAAAACTGGGTGGTACACTTTCGGGAGAACATGGAATCGGCTTGGTTCAACGCGAATTTATGTCGTTAAAATATTCTGAGATCCATTTAGACCTGATGCGTAAAATTAAAGCGGTGTTCGATCCAAATTGTATTTTGAATCCGGGTAAGATAACGCCCGACCTAAGTTAAATTGTCCTGGAAATTATATGTATTTTAGTTTAATATTTTAACATGTATTGCCAATGGATTTTACCGAAGCCGATCTGATCAAAATAGTTTTATCCGTTTTATGTGGCAGCGTTCTGGGTTTTGAACGAGAATATCATAATAAAACAGCTGGCTTCAGAACCATAATTTTAATTTGCCTGGGTTCTACCGTTTTTACAATTGCATCGCAAAAAATGGGTGGCAGTGATGACCGTATCGCCGCAAATATCATTACCGGTATTGGTTTTATTGGCGCCGGTGTAATTTTCAAAAATGATATTAATGTTAAAGGATTAACAACTGCAGCAGTTATTTGGATAACTGCGGCAATTGGAATGGTTATCGGCATCAACCAGTATTTTATGGGAATTGGTTTGTCGATAATTGTATTAATAATTCTCTCGCTGTTTTCAAAAATTGAAGAATTTATAGATAAACTAAATCATAAGATAAACTATTCCATAACTTTTATAAATACAGACCTTGTAAATCTGCAAATTGTAGAAAAGCATATTAACACACTGGAGCTAAAATCAAGAGTGAGACAGATGTCAAAAAAAGATAATCGCTTATTTGTAATTCTGGAAGTTACCGGAAACAAAGATAAAGTGAAGTTGCTAAGTGAGAAGCTAATTGCCACTTATGAAGTTTATCAGGTTTAGTTTAAATAGCTTCAAAATCAATCATTTTTAGTTTATGTATTTCCGGAATTGGCGCAGGCTTCTGTATATTGTAATCGAAGGAAATGCAAACCGTAAGGCCTGTGGTGCAGGCAACTTCCTGACCGTTTTCGATCTTAACCAAAGCATAAGCCAAATCAAAACTGCTTGTTCCTACCCGGGAAGTTTTTACGTAGGCAAATATCTCATCGTTTAAATTAATGGGTCTCAAATAATTTACTTCGGCTTTGCCGATAATTATTCCCATTTCATTCCAATCCCATTTAATTACATCATTCCAATAACTGGAGCGGGCAATTTCAAAATATGTTAAATAAATAGCATTATTTACATGCCCAAAAGAATCTACATCCGCAAAGCGAATGGGGATAACAGTTTTATAATTGTACTCAGAAAAATTTTGCATTGCTATTAATAATACTTTTTAAAATGGGAAATATAAGACAAAAGTCTTTTAAACTTTAATTTATATTGAATCAACTCCAATGGTATATGGATTGTTTAACTGCGAGCAAAATTAAATACCAGGAGCAATTAAAGGAATTTTTAATTAGAAACTGAAACACTATTTATCTAAAATTCTGGAAATTATAAAGAAGGAATTTTGATAATTACGGAACTGAAAAAATCAGACGTTAACATCCAATTACATAATTTTCAATAAAATAATTATGAATGATTGATTATTAGGTGTTTCGCGAAAGTTGAGCACTTTTTTATTTTATTAATTGAGCAAACACAAATGTTTGTAATTTTACGGCTATGGCCAGAGAAATTTTAGAAAC
>JBDTLL010000152.1:0-5886 GCA_039934815.1 Daejeonella sp.
GTAAGCAACAGGAAAGCCACATCGCACATCGCCGTCATATCAATAGCGGTACTTTTTCTGGCAATTTTAATTCTAGGCATTGCTTAAATTTTTAATTTGAATTATCTGGTTTATTTAGTGATGAAAAGAAATCGGGTTTTCCATAAACCCGATTCTTATTTTTTCAAAACTACTATTTGTGTGTACTTGCGTAAGTCTGTACAATAGAAAAACCAGCCTCATCAATTGAATAAGTTAACTTATCAATTTTAGAAGTGAATATGTTGTACATGATAATTGCTAACGCTGATGTAGCAATACCAGTAGCCGTATTAATTAAGGCTTCAGAAATACCATTTGCCAAGGCAGCCTGATCCGGAGATCCTGCAGTTGCCAAACCAGCAAAGGCTTTGATCATACCTGTTACCGTTCCTAATAATCCCATCAATGTACCAATAGAAACTAAAGTTGCAATAACAGTTAAGTTTTGCTCTAACATTGGCATTTCTAAAGCAGTAGCTTCTTCAATGTCCTTTTGAATAGCTAAACATTTCTGCTCAGTATCCATGTTAGCCTCAACTTCCATTTCTTTATATTTTTTTAAACCGGATTTGATTACGTTGGCTACAGAGCCTTCTTGTTTATCGCACTCAGCCATAGCTGCATCGATATTTCCTTTGCCCAGAAATTCCTGAATCCTTTTAACGAAAGAATCAATGTTACCTTTTCCAGTGGCTTTGTTAATAACAAAAAAGCGCTCGAAAGAAAATACAATTACCATTAAAAATAAGCCCATCAAAACAGGTACAATGTATCCGCCTTTATAAACCATTCCGAAATAATTACCTGGAAGTGGGTGCCCAGTGTTGTCTCCGCCCTCGAAGTTTGATGCATCTCCCATAACGAATTTCCATAACAGGATACCTACAAGAATACAGATGACAATCGATAAACTTGCAAAAAGGTTAGAACCAGAGCTCTCTTTCTTCGCCGATGTTGGTTTTGGTGCGTTTGCCATTTTTTTTAAATTTTAGTTTTTAGTTTTGATTAAATATATGAATTAATTGATTTGATAATTGAGAATTGTTACAGTTTGTAATTTGTATAACAATAATTTGATTACAAGTTTTTAAAAAGATGTTTTTATTTAAAACCTTTAAAAAAGCCTGCTAAATATAAAATTAATTTACCTTATTATCCCAAACCATTCAAATTTCAGGAAAGTTAACATTAAACATTAAAAAAAAATTGCCTCCTATTAGAGACAATTTTTTTACAATGAAAACTAAATTTTGTTGTAAATGCAAATTTGAGTGTAAAATTTACAATCAAACATAAGCAGCAATTTTAGGCGCTGCATGCATTATTTCCTCATTTGCGAAATCTTCAAACTGCTTAAAATTTTTAACAAAAGCCTGAGCTAACTCTGCCGATTTCAAATCATACGACTTTTTATCACGCCAGGTATTTCTTGGATTTAATATTTCTGAAGGAACATTAGGGCAACTCTTTGGCATCATTAATCCGAAAACCGGATGCTCTTCAAACTGAACGTCAGCAAGTTGGTTATTTAAAGCTGCTGTTATCATTGACCGGGTAAAACCAAGCTTCATTCTGGAACCAACCCCATAAGGGCCACCGGTCCAACCGGTATTAATAAGCCAAACATTTACATTACCACATTTCAATTTAGTACCCAAAAGTTCCGCATATTCTGTTGGATGCAGGGGTAAAAATGCTTTCCCAAAACACGCCGAAAAAGTTGTTTGCGGTTCCGTAATTCCAGCTTCAGTTCCGGCCACTTTTGCAGTATAGCCTGAAATAAAGTGATACATAGCCTGGCCGGGATTCAATTTTGAAACCGGAGGAAGGACTCCGAAAGCATCCGCAGTTAGAAAAAATATATTTTTTGGAACCAGAGCAATTGAGGGTTCAACGGCATTTTCTATATAATTAATAGGATAAGCCACCCGGGTATTTTCAGTTTTTTGAACGTTACTGTAATCCACCGTGCGGGTACCTTCAAAATAATTGATATTCTCTAATAAGGATCCAAATTTAATGGCATTAAATATTTGAGGTTCTTTCTCAGCAGTGAGGTCAACGCATTTTGCATAGCAGCCTCCTTCAAAATTAAAAACAGAGTTATCACCCCAACCATGTTCATCGTCGCCAATTAATCCTCTTTGTGGATCTGCCGACAATGTTGTTTTACCCGTACCGGATAGTCCAAAGAAAATGGCTGTATCGCCTTTTTCTCCAACATTTGCAGAACAGTGCATGGAGAGCACTTTCTTTTGGTGAGGCAGAATAAAATTTAAAACAGAGAAAATTCCTTTCTTAATTTCACCGGTATAACCAGTTCCACCAATCAGAATAATTTTTTTGGTAAAGTTTAATATTGCAAAATTTGACTGCCGAGTGCCATCTAATTCTGGGTTTGCCATAAAACCAGGTGCAGCAACAATACTCCATTCAGGTTGTACATCAGCAGTTTTTTCCGGTCTTAAAAACAGGTTGTTGGCAAATAAATTCTGATAAGCCAGTTCTGTAACTACTCTTATATTAAGTCTGTAGTTTTCATCAGCGCAAGCGTAGGCATCTCTAACATAAATTTCTTTATCAGAAAGGTAGTTTGTAACCTTATTAAATAGTGCATCAAATTTCGAAGCATCAAACTTAATATTCACATCGCCCCACCAAACTGCTTTCTCAGTTATATTATCTAAAACTATAAATCTGTCTTTGGGAGACCGGCCGGTAAATTTACCTGTGTCAATGGCAAGCGCTCCGTTATCTGCAAGGGTTCCTTCGCTATTTATAATTGCTTTTTCTACTAACTCAGCGGGACTTAATTGCCAGTTAATATTTTTTGCATTACCTAAATTCAGATAATTAAGATCCGGATTATTTCCCAATGGTTTGCTCATATCCTTCAATACTCGTTTTAATTTTTTTATAAAAGTAAGAAGTAAAAAGTAGCTTTCCGAAAATAAAACTTACTAATAATCAAGTAATTGTATAGATTACACTAAGTTATAAATTACTATACATCAGGCAGATAAGGTAATTATCGAGTGATAAATTACCCTCCTATTTTTTTTACTTTGTAGCCGTCAGCCACCAGAAGATTAAGCACTTTTTCTCTAAAATCACCTTGAATCAGAATTTCGCCAGCCTTTGCTGATCCGCCTACCCCACATTTCTGCTTTAATTTTTTACCCAAAATTTCCAGATCATCAGTAGTGCCTATAAAACCTGTAATTAAAGTCACAGCCTTTCCTCCACGTTGTTTTCGGTCCAGTTGAATTTTTAAATTTTGCTGCTGCACAGGCAAAGTCTCCTGAATGGAATCTTCATCAGATTGATATTCAAATGTGGGATCTGTTGAATATACAACCCCAGTTAGACCCTTATTTTTTTTTGACATTGTTTTAGGTTAATAAAGTTAGCGACAAAGGAATTATTTTGATATCGAGCTGTTTTCCCATTAACTGTGGCTCTCCGTCCAGATGTATTGCACCATCTTCTTCCCTCAAAATCTCAATATTTTTTCCCTGGATAATTTCTACATATTTAGATTTATGGGCAGTTTTACTAAACATATGATAACCCATAACCGGAAGATGGTACATTGGAAAAGGCTTAATTACACAAACATCTAATAGGCCGTCAGTTACTGAAGCAAATGGAGAAACATGCGCATTATTACCAAACTGACTTGAATTAGCAATGCTGATCATAAATGCCTCACGTTCATAATCTTTCCCATCAATCTTTATTTTGTAGTTCTGCGAAGTGTATTGACCAATTTCTGTAAAAGTTGTTTTCACGTATCCTTTTAATCCCCGTGTCAAATCATCTGCAAATCGTTTACTAATATGGGCATCAAAACCAATGCCTGCCATATTAAAAAAGCTTTTTCCATTAAAAGTGCCTGAATCAATTTTTGAGAACCGAAAATTATTCAGTCTTTTAACAGCACTTTCATGGCTTAATGGAATTTTTAAAGCCCTGGCCAATCCGTTACCAGATCCGCAGGGAATAATTCCCATTGCTTTTTCACTATTGAGTAATGCCGAAGCAATTTCATTAATAGTACCATCGCCACCTACAGCCACAATAATATCTATTTCAGATTGTAAATGCTCCAGCGCAAGCTGATGGGCATGCCCTACAGCGTTACTGAACAAATATTTTGCAGAATACCGCGATTTATCCATGAACCTGTCTGCAATAAGCGGAAAATTCAATTTACTCTTACCTCCGGAAATGGGGTTTATAATGTAAAGGATATTCTTTTTCAACGGGATAAGTATTTGAAGTGACGCAAAAATACTTTTTAATTTTTCCGAATTTAAAAATTATCCTACTTTTGCGATGCAAAAAAGTGGATCGATTTGCGTTGATTGCAACCACGTAAAAAAAAGTGCTAAAACATTAAACTGCTTTTTACTTCCAATCATTCCTTTTCTTTCGCTTGCATTTTATTTATCTCTAAATTCGAGCTTTATGCCATATTTATTCACTTCAGAATCTGTTTCTGAAGGCCATCCAGACAAAGTCGCTGATCAAATTTCTGATGCATTAATAGATAATTTTTTAGCATGGGATGCCGATTCTAAAGTTGCCTGTGAAACGCTTGTAACTACTGGTTTAGTAGTTTTAGCCGGAGAGGTTAAATCTAAAACCTATCTTGACGTTCAAAAAATAGCCCGCGATGTTGTGCGCAAAATCGGATATACCAAATCCGAATACATGTTTGAAGCTGATTCATGCGGAGTAATATCTACAATTCATGAGCAGTCTGCTGATATTAATCAAGGAGTTGATCGCGTTGAAAAACACGAGCAAGGTGCGGGAGATCAGGGAATGATGTTTGGTTACGCAACCAGCGAAACTGAAAATTATATGCCCTTGGCCTTAGATCTGGCTCATAAAATATTAATAGAACTTGCGGAGTTGCGTCGAGAAAATCATGATATTCAATACCTGCGCCCCGATGCGAAATCGCAGGTTACGATAGAATATGATGATGATCATAAGCCAGTTAGAATAGATACAATAGTTATTTCTACACAACATGATGAGTTTGATTCTGAAGTTAACATGCAGAAAAAGATATCTGATGATCTGAAGAATATTCTAATCCCAAGAATAAAAGCATTGTTAAAGCCAGAATTACAAGCTTTATTTACTGATAATATTAAATACCATATAAATCCTACCGGGAAATTTGTAATTGGCGGTCCGCATGGTGATACCGGGTTAACAGGAAGAAAAATAATTGTAGATACTTACGGAGGTAAAGGAGCGCATGGCGGCGGTGCTTTTTCCGGAAAAGATCCGTCAAAAGTAGATCGGTCTGCAGCATACGCCACTCGTCATATCGCAAAAAATTTAGTTGCTGCAGGCGTTTGCGATGAAGTTTTGGTGCAGGTTTCGTATGCAATTGGTGTAAAACACCCAATGGGAATTAATGTAAATACCTATGGTTCTGGCAAAGTCGGTTTAAACGATGGCGCAATTGCAGCTAAACTTCTCTCTATATTTGATATGACTCCTTACGGCATTGAAGAACGTTTAAAGCTTCGCAACCCAATTTATTCTGAAACCGCTGCATACGGACATATGGGTAGAAAGAACGAAACCGTAAATAAAACGTTTACCAGTGCAACAGGAGAAACCTTAAAAGTTAACGTTGAATTATTTACATGGGAAAAATTAGATTATGTTGATCAGGTAAAAACTGCATTTAATCTTATATAAAATCTACCATTAACCAAAAAAAGCTTTCAAACATTTGAAAGCTTTTTTTATTTACACGTTTTATTTCATCATCCTGCCATTTCTGGGATGATTTCTAAAAAATTTTTTTAGGCTTTCTAACAGAAAAACCGGAAAGGG
>JBDTLL010000153.1:0-5869 GCA_039934815.1 Daejeonella sp.
GTTTCCATTTATAATTTGTTATTTGCTTAATATTCTTGCAACCGGATATCTTAAATACGATTTTTCGTAATAATCTGAATGCTGGTAAACCCAATTTAATTGCGCCGAAGCGCTTTTGGTCAAATCCGGATTTTCTTTTTTTGCTTCTTCTAATTTCTGCTTAAGTTCCGGATTTTCACTCAAAATTTTTGCCCCTTCATCTTCAAAAACATAAGCCGAAAAATACTCTTTCTGCCCTAAAATTGAATCGAAAAAGTTCCAGGCAAAAAATGAATCTCCGCCCTGCGGCTCCAGCGTTTCAACAATATAACGGTTTTGAGGCTGATTCACATAAATCAAAAAATCGCCTTTAAAAAACATTAATTTTTGCTTCCGCGATTGCACTTTAATATCGCTATGAATATAATGTCCTTCGTAAGGCTTTGAAGCAGTTTTATAATCTCCAATATAGTAAGATTCCACCTCCATTACTGTATCCGCTTGTAGCGCTTTCATAGCAACGCCGTTCAATTTCAGTAAATCAACTGCTTTCTGCCATGCCTGCGGAACAATATATACCAGCGGTTTTTCAACTTCTAAAATTGGTTTATATGTGTTATAAAGTTTTATATACTTTTCAAAAGGCGCATTTCTGTCGTAATACAATCTATTCAAACCACTTATATCACTTGCTTTATGTTTTCCCTGGTAACCTTTAAACATTACGGAATCAAATTTACTTTCATCCATTTTCCAGTTTAACGGGAAAATTTTCTGAGACTTTACATTTTCATCAGCTCGTTTTTTAACTTCTCCCAGTTGAGAAACATTTTTTTGCGTAACATTTATCAGGTTTTGCATTAAGTGATAAGTTGCATAAACCCGTTTATCAAACGGTTTCAACATGTGCGTTTCGCACATAAAAGCAATCGTGTTATGTAAGGCTGCATATCCGGTAGAAAAACGAGCTCCTTCCAAAAATGCAGTTATACCGGAATCAGGTGTTTCTGCTATATGATCAACGTAAGGCGTCATTTCATAGCCACTTTTTTTCATAGACGAATACAATTCAGGTTCAATCGTTTTCGTCATAAATTCGGATAAAACCGGATTTAGCTTATTTCTTTGTGTTTCAATAAGCGTCATCACATATTGATAATCGGCGCCATTACTGGTATGATTATCCAGCAAAATCTCCGGTTGCCAAATGTTGAATATCTCCTGAAAAGAGAATGAATTTTTTGAATCTGTTTTGATAAAATCACGGTTAAGGTCTAAGTTTTTTGCGTTTCCGCGAAAACCATAACTCTCCGGTCCGTTTTGGTTTGCCCGACTTTGACCGCGGTTTAAACTGCCGTCGATATTATACAAGGGCAAAATACAAATCACCACGTCTTTTGGAAGTTGGTTTTTTTGTAGAAGATCTCTGGCAAGCATCATGCTGGCATCAATTCCTTCCGGTTCCCCGGGATGAATACCATTGTTTATGAGCAGGATTCTTTTATTCTGCTTGCGAATTAAAACCGGATCAAAAACTTTGTCTTTAGAAAGTATCAGCAAGTTTAATGGCTTTCCAATATCGGTTTGGCCGTAAGTAAGCAATTTGCACTGCTCATATTTCTGATCCAGATTTTTATAATAACTTATCACCTGCGGATAAGTAGCGGTTACATTTTTGCTTTCGCTGAGTTCAAATGGAGTTAGTTGTGCAAAGGAACAAATGGAAAAAATAGAAAGCAGAAAAGAAAAGATTGGTTTTTTCATATAGTAGGAGCAGGTTAAGGCTCACAAATATAGGATCATACCTTTATCTTATCTATTAATGCCGCAAGTTTTCGATCCTTATCTGTGATTTTGTTACCCGCATCATGCGTATTTAAGCGGATTGTAACACGGTTATAAACGTTGGACCAATCTGGATGATGGTCAATTTTTTCTGCAAGCAAAGCAACCTGGCTCATAAAAGCCCAGGCCGTAATAAAATCTTTGAAAACATAATTTTTCAAAAGATATGAGCTTTGCGGATCTTTTTCGGATACAATTTCCTGCCATTCCATTATTCTGAGATTTGAGATTGTTTATTTTTTGGCAAACTTTTTACAATCAAATCATACGAATGATCTATGAGTTCGAGTACCATTTGATCAGACAACCGGCCGTTTATAAATACGGTATTCCAATGAACTTTATTCATGTGGTAACCCGGCTGCACTTCTTCGTATTCTTCCCGTAACTGCTGGGCTTTTTCCGGATCACACTTCGCGTTAAATCTGTCGGCATTTTCCAGACCAATAAGCAGAAATATTTTATCAACAACTTTAAAAACCAAAGTGTCTTCGCCGAAAGGAAAAGATTCTGTTACCGCTGGTTTTGCATTACAATAATCACGGATAATTTCTATATCCATTTTGTAAAATATTAGTATCTGAAAGGTCTGTAGAATGGCGCCTGACGGCCAAAGCAATATTTTACGCCAATTGTCGCGAATGCGAACATATCATTATTATCATTTTCGAATTTTTTTGGCGGATCATTAAAGCCATCCATTCCTTCGCCAAAGGTTACATTCATCTGGTAACCCAAGGTCATGATGTAGCGGGTTTCATCCCAGGCATCTAAAAAATTAAAGTTTATTCCGGCATGTAAAGGAACAACCAGGTTTATACTGGCATCCTTTCCGGGGAATTCATAATTGGAACCATCTGGTTTAATACGGGTTACAAAAGTCATTTTGTTTTTAATAAAACCAACTCCTGAACCTATATATAAGCCTTTAATACTGTTTAAGAAACTCCGGCGGTGATAATTGAGCAATTCGCCCAAAGCAAATTTCGTGTTAACTGTAGTTGTAACATAACTGTTTTCAAACTGGCGTAAATGTTTATCATCAAACTGACTTCCACCACGTAATGTTCCAAACTGAGATTCTAAACCTCCTATAATGAAAGGTGTTAAATAAAAATCGCCGTTAAGGGTAAATGCAGGCGAGCGGTGATTAACTTTAACATCAGAATATGGCTCATTCATACCACCACCAATTCCTATACTGTATCGCCTGAAGTTATACTGCGAAAAAGCAGATGTACTAATGAAAATTCCAAATATTAGAAATAAAAGCTTTTTCAATGTTTAATTTTTAACCGGCCTAAAACTAAGAAAAATCTAATTAACGGTAAATTTTGAGCTTTCGTTACAATTACCTTTAATTTACAAATTAAAAAAGCAAATAATTACACTGAATATGAACACTTTAGAAAATATTTCATTCACTGCCGTAGATCGTTTTTTAAAATACGTTAGCATAGACACTCAGTCAGATCCTGAATCTAAAACCTGTCCTTCTACAGAGAAACAAAAAAACCTGGGTAATTTATTAGTCAGGGAATTGCTTGAAATGGGGTTAAACGATGCAGAAATAGATGAAAACGGATATGTTTATGCAACAATTCCTTCCAATACAGATAAATCAGTGCCGGTTATTTGTTTCTGCTCACACATGGATACTTCGCCGGATTGCAGCGGAGAAAATGTGAAACCCATCATTCATAAAAATTATCAGGGCCAAAATTTGATACTTCCGGATGATGAAAATCAGATTATAAGTAAGGATGAACATCCGGATTTGAAAAACCAGATTGGGAACGACATAATAACCGCCAGCGGCACCACCTTGCTTGGCGCTGATAATAAAGCCGGCCTGGCCGAAATTATGGATGCCGCCAATTATCTGATCACTCATCCGGAAGTTAAACACGGAACAATTAAAATATTATTTACTCCCGATGAGGAAATAGGGCGTGGTGTTGACAAAGTAAATCTTGAAAAACTGAAAGCAGATTTTGCCTACACTGTAGATGGCGAAACGCTTGGCTCTATAGAAAATGAAACTTTTTCTGCGGATGGCGTCAAAGTTCATATTCACGGTGTAAGTGCTCATCCCGGATTTGCGAAAGGTAAAATGGAAAGCGCTTTAAAAATTGCTTCAGAAATTGTTGCATTCCTTCCGCAGGAAAAACTATCGCCGGAAAGCACTTCCAATATGGAAGGTTTTATTCATCCCACCCAAATTAAAGGAACTGTTGAAGAGGCGAGTATTGATTTTATAATCCGGGATTTTATTAATGACGGGCTGGTTAACCACGAACAGATCTTAGAGCTAATAATTAAGGAAGTAATGGAAAAATTCCCGCATTCTACTTATGAAATGGAGATTACGGAGCAGTACCGCAATATGAAAATGATTTTGGAACAACATCCGCAAATTATAAAATATGGAAAACTAGCCATTGAAAGAGCTGGCATCACGCCAAAACTTCAAAGCATCCGGGGCGGAACAGATGGTTCAAGATTATCTTTTATGGGTTTGCCCTGCGCTAATATTTTTGCGGGAGAACACGCTTTTCATAGTAAACAGGAATGGGTTTCTGTTCAGGACATGCAAAAATCTGTGGAAACAATAATTCATCTGGCAGTAATTTGGGAGGAAAACTCCTGAAATAAATATCAGTCTTAAATAATTCGTTAGGCAGAGAATCGGTATTTAGTTCAAGTGGGTGGAAGTAAATCTGCCCCCTTATTTATTAGTACATCAATTTATTATTGATCTCTTTAAACTCTTTAAACAATGTTAAGTCCAAAGAAAGCTATGAAAAATTCAATCGTTAAATTTTCGTTTTTTTTCCTGATCACAATCTTTACATTTTCTACCGATGCTTTCTCCCAAAAAAGGAAAGATGAGATTTTTAACAGCAAATGGTCAGCAAAAGAATTTACAATTGACGGGCAGTTATCAGACTGGAAAGATAGCTTACAAATCAATGAATCGAACGAATTAAAGTTTTCTGTTGCCAACAACGGCTCAACCATTTTCTTTGCTCTAAAAAATGCAGACCCTTTACAAATTGCTAAGATTTTACGCTTCGGCTTAACCGTTTCGGTAAATACGAAAGAAAGAAAATTGGCGGCTCCGTCTATTACTTACCCAATTTTAGAAGTGGGAGGTGTAAAAAGTAAAACTGCACAGAAATCAAATCCAACCTCGGGAGAAATTGAATCTAAGCAGAAAGACGCTTTGAGTCGGGCGAAATCTATGTCTATTAGTGGATTTGAAGATTTGATGGACGGACAAATCTCTTTAGAAAATACTTACGGCTTTAAAGCCGGAAGCATCTTCAACAACGAAAATGAACTTCAGATAGAGCTTGCAATTCCACTTAAAGAGTTGGATATCGATAAAGATTTCACAGATCCAATTTACATTAATGTAAAAATAAACAGTCCGGAAAGAGTTTCTTACAGCAAAGAAACCACTTACGATCCGTACACACGTATGGGCAGACGTTCAATGGGGAATATTTACAATCAACGGGAAGAAAGTATCCGGAAAAATACGATCAAAACCTCCTCAGATTTCTGGATCATAAGCAAATTGGCAACACCTCTTAATTAATATATGAAAAAACTTCTACCCTTAATTTTATTGGCATTTTTTCAATTCACTGTCTCTGCCCAAACAACAAGACAAGTTAAAGGTCTGGTTGCAGATTCTACAGGAATTAAACTAAGTGCAGTTGGTATTAGGCTAACATCGCCAACAGATACGCTAACAACCATCACTAATTCTGAGGGTCTTTTCACTTTTAAAAATGTAAAATCTTCTGTGTTTACTATTGCAGCAACTAGCGTAGGGTTCCAAAGCAGTGTTAAAAAATACCTTTTTAAGGATGACAATACGCCTATTACCTTACCGGTGATTATTTTAAATTACGAAAATCAGTTATTAAATGAAGTTACTGTTTCCGGGACACCTGCTGTAACAATTAAGGAAGATACGGTAGAATACCGGGCATCAGATTACGAGCTTCGTGAAAACGCTTTAGCAGAAGATTTA
>JBDTLL010000154.1:0-5845 GCA_039934815.1 Daejeonella sp.
CTCTCTGCCGAAAGTTTTGATCAGAAAAATTGAAGATATTACGGATAGATATTCTTTAATCAGCGTAAGCGGAAACAACGGAAACAAAATCAGGCTTGCTTATAGCCGCAATAATATTCGCATTGCTTACGCGATGCCTTACTACCGGCAGGCTAAAATTCAGTTTCAATATTTTCTGGAAGGGTACTCAAAAGAATGGTCAGACTGGAGTAGTGCAACCCAAAAGGATTTTACCAATTTAAGGCAGGGCAGTTACAAATTTCAGGTGAGGGCCAAAGTTAATGACAAAGCCGTTAGCTCCATATCAACTTTTGAATTTACCGTTTTGCCGCCATGGTACGCCAGCAATTGGGCAATTTTGGTTTATATCGTATTCCTGATCACACTTTTATTAATCGCAAAACAGATTTATGAAAGGAAGTTGAATATAGACTATCAAAAATTGGCGGATAAACTACAGCGGGAGCGTGATGAAGTACTGCAAAAGGAAGTTGAAGGTAATGAGCGGCGAATTGCAAAATTAGAAACAGAAAAGCTCCAGGCTGAATTAGCGTCAAAAAGCAGAGAACTGGCAAATTCTGCTATGACATTGGTTTACAAAAATGAATTGCTGCAAAAATTAAGTGGCGAAATAACCAAACTTAAAGATGACACGGGCAAAAAGTTAGCCGAAGATCAGGTTCGAAAAATTCAAAAAGTTATTGATGACGGGATGAATGACGTGCGTGATTGGAATTTATTTGAAAATAGCTTTAACGAAGCTCACGAAAGTTTCTTTAAAAAATTGAAAGTGGAGCATCCGGAGCTTGTTCCAAATGATTTGAAATTATGCGCTTACCTGCGAATGAATATGAGCAGTAAAGAAATGTCTTCGTTGCTTAATATAAGTGTCAGAGGAGTTGAAATACGCCGTTATCGCCTACGTAAAAAATTAAATCTTCAGCATGATAAGAATCTGGTGGAGTTTTTAATGGAGCTTTAGTACTACATCATTACCACTCATCTTTCAAAAATTTGTTGCTTTACACGCTTTGTGTATCTAATACACTTTGTGTAATTGCATATGTCGGCTTTAGTCGGTAAAAACTTTGTTTTTGGCTTCGATTTAATATATCTTTATGCAACTGAGAAAGTCTTCCGGGTTAAATGATGTATTAATGTAGAGGTATTTCTCCTTGTACTTGCAGAAAAACAATACCAAATTTAACAATAAACTAAAACCAATCGTTATGAAAAGATTATCTACAATCATTTCGTTTGCGGTACTTCTATTATTTTGTTTTACTACAATAACTTTTGCTCAGGATCAGATTACGGTTACGGGCAAAGTTACCGACGCGGCTGACGGTGAAAGTCTGATTGGCGTTACAGTACAACTTAAAGGCAGTACTAAAGGCGTTACAACAGATGTTAATGGAGGATACAATATTACCGTTCCTTCCAATGGCACTCTGGTTTTTTCTTATTTAGGCTACACAAACCAGGAAGCAGCTGTCAATAACCGAACTTCAATTAACGTTCAGCTTAAAGTTTCTAATGAAATGCTGGAACAAGTTGTTGTTGTAGGATATGGTGTTCAACGGAAAATTGATGTTACAGGTTCCGTTTCTCAGGTTAAAGGTGAAACTATCGCACGCGAACCTGTGCTTTCTGCAACACAAGCCATACAGGGAAAAGTTGCCGGTGTTCAGATTATCAGTTCCGGTGCGCCAAATAGTTTACCAACAGTACGTGTGAGAGGAACTGGTAGCGCTTTAGCTGGTGCAAATCCACTTTATGTTGTTGACGGGGTTATAACTGAAGATATCAGGAATATAAATTCGTCGGACATTGTTGAAATGAATATTTTAAAAGATGCGTCGGCTACCGCGATTTATGGTATGCGTGCCGCCAACGGCGTTCTTTTGATAACTACCAAGAAAGGTAAATCCGGAGAGATGAAAATTAATTACGACGCATCCGGAGGATTTAAAAGCGCATCTAAGCTTGTTAATATGGCGGGAGCAAATCAGTATGCCGGCTATGTAAACGAAGCAAATATTTATTACGGTACCGGTGATGCTCTCATTTCACAGGCTTTATTGGATAACGGAGCGAATACCGACTGGTATGACGCTGTGTTAAAAACAGGCTTTCAGCAAAATCACAATTTGTCATTATCGGGAGGTAGCGAAAAGTCAACTTATTTTTTTAGTGCCGGATATTTACAGGATCAGGGAATTATTGAAACGAATGATTTCAATCGTTTAACGCTAAGATCAAATAATGAATTCTATATTAACAAATGGATTAAGTTTTCTCCACAAGCTTCTTATAGTCGGTTCAGCGTAAGGGAAGTAGATCTGAATGCTTTCAATATCGCTTATAGAGCGGCTCCATATATCGCTTCTAAAATGGGAGATCTTTATGGGAACACTTCGTTATCTAATAATGTGGGAAACCCGATATTGAATCTTGAAAAAACCAATAACAGAGGAATTGGCAACAGGGTGCAGGGAACTTTTGCTTTAGATGTAACTCCCATTCCATGGCTTAAGTTAAGATCCAGTTTTGGTATTGATGTTGATTTCTATAAGAATACGAATTATGGTTACCGTTTCCTGAATACTGGCGAAAATAATGTCTTTATCACTTCAGGAGGAAATCAGATCCGGAATAACAGTGGTTTAGGGGTGACAAATAATAATGCAAGCAGATATGTTTGGGATAATACAGCAACTGCGTCCAAAGTATTCGGAAACCACAATTTTACTTTTTTAATTGGTACAACAGCAGAGAGACAAAAGTTTAATAGTTTAACAGGCTCAAGAGTAGATGTACCTGAAAGTAAAGATCAGTGGTATTTGGGAGCCGGATCTCCTATAGGAGCAAATAATAATAGTTCGGGAGATCTTTCTACCAGAAATTCCTACATCAGCAGATTAAATTACTCATATGCCGCAAAATATTTGTTAACGGCAACTTTCAGAGCAGATGGTACTTCCAGATTCCCAAGTAATAACCGTTGGGGTTACTTCCCTTCAGTTGGTTTGGGTTGGAATATCGCCAATGAGGACTTCATGAAAAATCAGAAATTATTTTCGGCATTGAAAATAAGAGGCAGTTATGGGGAAGTGGGTAATGATCAGATCCCAACATCATTATACTATCCTTTAGCAACTATCAACCAACCGTATTTCTTTGATGGAAATGAATATTTAGGAATTTCTTTTGACCAGTTACCTGATAAAAATGTTAGATGGGAAACGACTAAAGAGTACGATTTGGGTTTGGATTTCGGATTTTTGAATAATAAATTAACAGGTGAATTAGATTACTACCATAAGAGTACAGAGAACTCATTAATTCCTATTGTAATTCCCGGAATATTGGGAGACGTAGACAATCAATATATCACCAATGCAGCAAGTTTTTTAAATAAAGGAGTTGAAGCAGCTCTGAACTGGAACACGAATGCGGGAAAAGACTGGAAGTATGATATTGGTGTAAACGCATCTTACAATAAAAACGAAATAACCGGATTAAATGGAGGTCAGGCGTTATTTGATGGAAATGTAGGTTCTCAAGGAAATGTTACAAAGTCTGATAATGGTCAGCCTATTGGAAGTTTCTTTATTTACCAGGCTGATGGTGTTTTCCAGAACGCGGAAGAAATTGCGAACTCTGCACAAAAAGGTGCTAAACCAGGAGATCTGAGATATAAAGATTTAAACTCTGACGGCGCAATTGATGCAAATGATCGTGCTTTTTCAGGTTCATATCAACCAAAACTTACTTATGGTGTAAATGCGGGGTTATCTTATAAATCTTTTGATTTTAATCTGAGCACTTACGGAACAGCGGGAAGTAAAATCTACAATGCTAAAAAAGCAGCACGTGCAGATTCAAGAGATAATATTGAAACTGAAGTAGCATTGAATCGCTGGACACCTAACAATCCAAGTAATACTATTCCAAGAGCAAATCTAAGTCCCTTGCCTGCCTCAACTTACTTTCTTGAGAAAGGCGATTTTTTCAGAATCAACAACCTGACACTTGGATATTCATTACCTGTTCAAATGTTAACAAAATATAAGATTCAAAAAGTCAGAGCTTTTGTAACTGCTCAGAATTTGGCAACAATAACCGGATATAGTGGCTTCACACCCGAAATTACAAGTGATAGTCCGTTAAGGGGAGGAATTGAATCGAGTATCTATCCTACAACCAGAACAATAGCTTTTGGATTAAATGTTGGATTTTAACCTATTAAAGAAATATGATCATGATAAGTGTAAAACAAATTTCTATCATAATATTTGCTGCGGTGATGCTCACCGCGTGCAA
Organism: Daejeonella sp.; assembly: GCA_039934815.1. GTDB lineage: Bacteria > Bacteroidota > Bacteroidia > Sphingobacteriales > Sphingobacteriaceae > Daejeonella. Next base: position 4,327 of record JBDTLL010000154.1, read on the forward strand.
TAAAAGTTTCCTTGAAGTAGATCCCCAGGGACAGCTTACAGAGGTGCAAGCCTTGAGTGATCCGGGGGCCGCAGAAAAAATGGTCGGTGGTGTTTACAATACGCTCTATTTCGGAGGATTTGGAAATACTACTGTTGGTTTTTTAATGGTGATGGCAACGGATGTTGCCTCAGACGATGGTGATAAAGGAAGCACGCCTTCGGACTTTGGTCCGGCGGGAGAATTGGACGATTTTACTGTTACCCCAAACAACTTTATTCTTAACAATCTTTGGACCGGTCATTATTCCGCTATCGCGAGAGCAAACCGTGCGATTGATATTTTGGAGAAAAGTACGTTTGATGAAACTGTTAAAAACCGGTTATTAGGCGAAGTACGGTTCTTGAGAGGCTTATATTATTTTAATCTTGTTCGGTTATTTGGTGGAGTTCCAAAAGTTATCCGCGTTCCAGATCCTTCTGAGGGCAATAACGATGAGTTCCAGACCAGAGCGTCCAAAGAAGATATATACCAGGTTATAACAGACGACTTACAATTTGCTACAGCTAATTTACCACTAAAGAGTGGCACCTCAGTTGGAAGAATCACTAAAGGTGCTGCCGAAAGTTACCTTGCAAAAGTGAATATGTATTTGAAAAACTGGCAGCAAGCGTATGACCTTTCTCTAAGCGTAATTAACTCCGGTCAATATAGTTTGGTTCCTGATTATAATTTAATATTCAGAGAAAATGCTGTTGGCGGAATTGGTGGGAAAAATAATTCGGAATCGATTTTTGAAGTTCAAACTGGAATTAACGTCGGCGAGAATGCGGTTAGTCCGTTATTTAGTAATAGTCAGGGGCCAAGAGGAAGAGGCGGTTGGAACGACCTTGGCTTCGGGTTCAATAATCCGACTGCTGATTTAGCAAACTCTTACGAAGCAGGCGACACCAGAATGAACGCTACCATTATATTTGTAAAGCCAACTTTGCCCGCAAATAGTCAGGGAACAGTACTTTGGGATGGATTTAGAATTCCATCACAAGATTCTGTTGAAAATTCCAGATACAGCTACAAAGCTTATCACAGTCCCTTAGCAGAATCTCCTCAAATCTCAAATAACAAAGATTCAAAGCCGAAAAATATCCGCCTGATGCGTTATTCTGAAGTTTTATTAATTAATGCGGAAGCTGCGGCAAATTTGGGAATGACAGGCGATGCAACTACCCGATTAAATCAGGTGCGTTCAAGAGCGAATTTAGCAGCATCAGTAGGTACAATTGCCAATATCTGGAAAGAGAGAAGAGTTGAATTAGCAATGGAGCAAGACCGATTTTTTGATTTGGTACGACAAGGAAGAGCAGGCACCGTTTTACGTGCACATGGAAAATCATTTGTAGATAATAAAAATGAAGTTTTTCCTATTCCACAAGCTCAAATCGATTTAAGTGGTGGAAGATTAACCCAAAATCTGGGTTATTAAATATGAATGATTTAAGATAATAAGTTATGAAAACGAATATCAAGAACATAAAAGTAG
>JBDTLL010000155.1:0-5825 GCA_039934815.1 Daejeonella sp.
CCTGTTTTGTAAAACGAATTAATGGTTACCGGCAATTTTCCGCTTGCTTTTAAGTTACCCAAAATTACTCTGGCAGCTGCTTTTTGCAGTTCTTCGCTTTGCTGATAATTCATTAGCAGAGTTTTGCTTTTTTCAATTCCCGGCAAGCCGGCTATTGAATATGGATTGGCGAAAACACTTGTCACCGTATTTAAAGAGGCAATTTCTGCAATAAGCAATTTAACTCCAGGATTGTAATTTAATGTACTTTGTGGTCTTTTGCGCATATCATGAATTCCCATAATTATTTGGTCGTAATTTTTTAAGTCTGCACTAACCCGCTTTAAATCAGCTTCCGAGGCATCTTTAGAAATAATAAACATCATCGCATCATTAAAATTTGGGTCCAGTTCTTTTTGGAAAGTTGTAAACTCTGTTGTGCCTATTGCGATAATTGCGGTTTTCTTCGCTCTGTCCAGGGTGTTGATTAAGCTATCGCTGTTTAAAACAGTTACGCTGGCATCAGATAATTTCTGGTTTAATGCTTTTGCAGCAACCGTATTTAAATCCGCAACTACATTTGATGTATTTACAGGCTTGTAATCATTCAGTCCCACCCAATATTTTGCATACAACACTTTTTTAACGCTTGCATTAATCTGCTTCCAGGTAATGCGCTTATCGCGGATAGCTTTACGAATCAGTTTTACAGCCCGGGCAGAATTTTCCGAAAGTTCCAGGATATCATTTCCTGCAATTATTGCCAGTACATCGGCTTCTCCGTTACGAAAATATTTAACAACGCCTTTCATGCCCATTGCATCAGAAAATATAAGTCCTTTAAAACCCAGATCATTTTTTAAAACGCCGGTTACAATTGGTTTAGAAAGTGTGGAAGGCAAATGCGGTGTATTATCCAGCGCCGGAATATTCATGTGCGCCACCATAATTCCTGATGCTCCTTTTTTAATTAACTCCCGAAAAGGGTACATTTCAAGCGAATCTAAACGCTCTCTGCTAAAAGGAAGTTGTGGCAAATCATAATGAGAATCTACATCGGTATCTCCGTGGCCGGGAAAATGTTTCAGACTTACCAGAATGCCATTATCCTGCATCCCGTTCATATACTGCTCAACTTTTGCCGTTACATTGTATTTATTGTCTCCAAAAGATCTGAATCCGATCACTGGATTTTTGGGATTGTTGTTAATATCCGCATCCGGCGCAAAATTTATTTGCATTCCAACACGCTTAAAGTCGGCAGCAATTTGCTTACCCATCTGGTAAATCAAGTTGTTGTCCTGTATGGCGCCCAATGTCATTTGATATGGAAAAGAAATTGTGCTGTCCAATCGCATACCCAATCCCCATTCGCCATCTAAAGCAATTAACAAGGGAACTTTAGCAATTTTCTGATAGGAATTTGTAAGAATTGCCTGCCTTCCGGGACCACCCTGAAAGAACACCAAACCGCCTATATCTTCTTTACGGATTAGTTTTGCAATAGAATCTTCATAGGTTTTGCCCTTATCTGTATGGGCACGAACCATAAAAAGTTGTGCAATTCTTTGTCTTCTGGTAAGTTTTTTAAAAACGGAATCAACCCAGATGTTTTCATCTTTTAAACCATCAATAAATGATTTTGGTGTTTGAGCCGAACTGAAAAAAGGAAGTAGAAATAGTAGCAGGAAGGTTAATTTTTTAAATAGATTCATGTTGTAGTTAAGAGATAGCGCAGGTTAAAATGTATTTGGAAACTTAAATATCAAACTTACAGCCAATAAAAAAATCAGGAAAGTAAGGCTGAGACTTAATGATAAACTAAACAGCCAAACTAATAATTTATTGGGCATCCGCGGACTTAATAAACGATAGATTAGATAAACTCCGGCGATGTTTATTATTAAATAAAGTATGTAATACACCCATAAATGCATTTTATAAAGAAACCTAAACTGTACGATTTATACAAACCCTAATAAAATGTATTTTAAATAATACAAAAGAGCTGGTTAATTACACACTTCTGGTTTGAACCAAAAATAGCTCAATAGTGCCTAAAATGTATTTAAAGAAATAAAGAAGCCCGAATTGAGTTTATAAATACTATAATAAAGTTGTGAAGAAAAAAGTATTCTGGCACAGTTATTTCATATAGGCGTACTGAACTAATAATTCGAAAACATGAAAAAAATATTAATTATTGCTATAGGCTTATTTACCGCAGGAGCGGCAAATGCCCAAACATCATCTAATCCTGATGCCGTTAAATTTGGTATTAAAGCGGGAGGAAATTATTCTAACATCATCAAAACTGGTGATGATAATTTTAAAACTGAGTATAAGCCCGGATTTCACGCTGGTTTAACAATGGAGATTCCAATTGTTAGCAGTCTGGCTTTTGCGCCGGAAATTGTTTATTCTCAAAAAGGTTATAAACACACAGGTAATGATTTATTAGGAAATCCTACCGAGTATTCTGTTACAACCAATTTTATTGATATTCCAATTTTAGCGAAAATTAAAGCCGGTAATAATTTTAATGTTGTTGTAGGACCACAGGTTTCCTTCCTGGCTTCAACAACAGAAAAATTTACTTCCGGTGAGCAGTCTTACCAAAATACGGTTAAAGAGCAAAACGATAATTTAAAGAAAAGCCTTGTGGGTGGTGTTGTAGGTTTCGGATATGATTTTTCTCAAATCATTAGCCTGAACGGACGTTATGCATTAGATCTGCAAAAAAATAATGAAAACGGAACTTCAGAAACTCCGGTTTATAAAAATCAGGTCTTCCAATTAGGATTAGGTTTTAAATTCTAAGGATTAATAAAATCGTTTAGTAAAAAGTTAATTATTTAATTAAAATTCCCGCAACATTGAAAAATGTTAGCGGGTTTTTTATTGACCCTAAAACAATATGAGCCATATTTAATTAAAGTATTATGAGAAAAGCTGCATGGATAGGTTTAGGCGTTTTGGTATTCGCGTTAAGCCTTTTTGTATTTTTTAGATACTATTATGTATTTGGAGAAGGAGTTAAATCAGGTGAATTAAACTATCTGGTAAAAAAGGGAAATGTTTTTAAAACCTACGAAGGAAAACTAATTCAGAGCGGATTAAGACCCGGATCGGCAGGTTCAATCCAATCTTATGAATTTGAATTTTCTGTTGAAGATGAAAAGATCGCGGACATACTGATGAAAAATTCTGGAAAATTCCTGGACCTGCATTATAAAGAATATCATGCTACTATTCCCTGGAGAGGTTTCAGCACCTATATTGTTGATTCTGTGTACGCCATGAGGGCAAGCCAGCAGGGAGAAAATATAATTCTTCAGAATAAATAACAAATGAAAAGCCGGAAATTTCCGGCTTTTCATTTTTAAATTTAACGGTTTAAACTATCAACCAACTTGTAATCGGTTTGAGTTGTATCTGCTCCCATTGCTGCAGTTGCTGTATCAGGCATTGGTGCAGTTGTGGTCTTATCGTCATCATCATTTTTAACTACCGGATCACAGGCAGTTACACAAAAAGTTGTAAAAAGTACTAAAGCTGTTAATATAAGTTTCATAATATAAATTTGATTTAAACAAATAAACCCGCTAATACGCGGGTTTTAAATAAATTCTTCCGGGTAAGGATTATAATACCTTATCGCATCATGGTATCCCGCATTATTGTATCCTTCATCATCGTATCCTTCATCATGGTATCCATTGGCATGGTATCACGCATAGATGAATCCATCATCATTGTAGAATCGGCATCTGTTCTATTCGTTTGAGTAGAACCGCAACCTGCCAGCAACCCACCGGATAATAGCAGCAGAGCAAAGATTTTCAATTTCATAATATCTGATTTTTAAAGGTTAACTATTTTGTTACTAACAAATTATATAAAGAAGAGTTTATTTTAATTTACAATTACTCCTCTATATTTAAATGACAATAACATCAGGATATTTATAAAGTTTACTGTTTAAGCGTAATTACGCCACAGCCAATTCTCGCACCCGAGTTTCCTGTAGGTTGAGTAGTATAATCATCTACTCCGCCGTGAACAATAACTCCACGGTTCAAGATATTTGTTTTATCATCACCTCCGATAGTCCACAAATCGCTCTCTATTTCTAATTTCCCTTTACCATTTGCGTCTAACTGAATGTTGCCAATATCTCCGGAATGGAAAGAACTGCTTCCCCATTTTCCGTGCTGAGTATTTGTTGGATTCCAGTGACCATGCGCATCGTTTCCTTCATTGCCGCACATACCATGCTCATGAAAATGCACCGCCACCGTTTGATTGGCTTTTCCCGGAACATTTAATTCCAGTTCCATTTCTACTTTGCCGTTTTTTTCTTCTTCAAATTTTAAAACCCCTGAAACGGGAAAATCAGCTTTGGTTGCTGTTATAACTGCTTCAGCTTTCTTATCATTCATTCCCATGTGTTTGCAGGATGCCTGAACGCACATACCGGCGATAAAAACAAAGCTTAATGCTTTTAAACTAAAAGAAATTGATTTTTTCATAATTATTTGTGGTTTAATAGTATTGCAACAGCGGATTGCAATGCTTGTTTTTAATTGCTGAACTTATGATTCATAACGCGGCATGTCAACTAATTTTCCAATTAAAAAAAGAGCTGATGAAATTCCATCAGCTCTTTTAACTTTATTGATTTTTTAGTGACGCCATATCTATCACAAACCTGTAATGAACATCTCCTTTTATGGTACGTTCATAAGCTTCATTGATCTGATCGATATTAATTACTTCTACATCCGAAACGATATTGTGTTCGGCGCAGTAGTCCAGCATTTCCTGTGTTTCTTTAATTCCACCAACCAGAGAACCCACCAAACTTCTACGTCCAAAAATCAAGGAACCGGCATTAACGGCTTCAGGTTCAGGCGGAACGCCTAAAACAACCATCACTCCATCGGTTTTTAATAATGCCAGGTAGTCGTTATAATCGTGTTTAGCAGAAACTGTATCGATAATTAAATTGAACGTGCCGGCCATTTTTTTCATATTATCAGCGTTGGTGGTCAGCTCAAAATGGTGCGCTCCTAATTCTTCAGCATCTTTTTCCTTTTCGGGAGAGCGACTCAACATAGTTACATCAGCACCCATAGATGCGGCCAATTTCACGGCCATATGGCCCAATCCACCTAATCCAACAACTGCAACTTTATCGCCTTCTTTTACATTCCAGTGCCGCAATGGAGAGAAAGTTGTTATTCCCGCACACAATAACGGCGCAACGGCTTCTAACGGCAATTTGTCAGAAACCTTTAAAACAAATTTTTCTGTTACCACGATGTGGGTTGAATATCCACCATAGGTAATGGTTTTTTTATCCTGAAGTAATGAGTTATAAGTTTGAGAATTCCCGTTTTCGCAATATTGTTCCAGATCTTCCTCACAATTGCCGCAATGCCCGCATGAGTCAACAAAACAACCCACGCCAACGGTATCTCCAACTTTATGGTTTTTTACACTGGCACCTACACGACTCACCTTTCCTACAATTTCATGTCCCGGCACAACCGGATACATGGTGCCTTTCCATTCATTTCTTGCCGTATGAATGTCTGAATGGCAAACGCCGCAATACAGAATTTCAATTTCAACATCATTTTCGCCCGGCTCACGTCGGTCAATTTTATGCGGACCTAAATCCGCTTCTGCGTTTTGCGCAGCGTATGCTTTTACCTGTTCCATAACTCTATAGTTTGCAAGGGCAACAAAAGGCCTACTTAATGGTTTGGAAACAATTCTGAATGAAATGTAAAATTGAATTCAGGTCATAAAAAAACCCTTTCGTTAATACGAAAGGGTTT
>JBDTLL010000156.1:0-5769 GCA_039934815.1 Daejeonella sp.
TAGAGCGATAGCCTTCCAAGCTATAGGTCGCGAGTTCGAACCTCGTCTTCCGCTCACGTTGAGTGAGTGATCCGGTTGATTGAAAGGCAGTAAAAACTGTTACTCAATAGGCTGTTTTGCAATAAAGAGCAAAAGCCGATGTAGCTCAGCGGTAGAGCACTTCCTTGGTAAGGAAGAGGTCATGGGTTCAATTCCCATCATTGGCTCAAATAGTAAATAATTCAAAAAAAAACAACAATAAAATTAACCTACTAATTAGTATAAAAACATGGCAAAAGAAAAATTTGACCGCAGTAAGCCGCACTTAAATATCGGTACTATCGGTCACGTTGACCACGGTAAAACAACTTTAACTGCAGCTATCACTAAGGTGTTATCTGATGCAGGTTTTTCTGAGGCACGTTCATTCGATTCAATTGACTCTGCTCCGGAAGAAAAGGAAAGAGGTATTACAATCAATACCGCTCACGTTGAGTATTCAACTGCTACCCGTCACTATGCTCACGTTGACTGTCCAGGTCACGCGGATTATGTGAAGAACATGGTAACAGGTGCTGCGCAGATGGATGGTGCAATTTTAGTTGTTGCTTCAACTGATGGTCCAATGCCACAAACTCGCGAGCACATCTTGTTAGCTCGTCAGGTTGGCGTTCCTTCATTAGTTGTATTCATGAACAAAGTAGACATGGTTGACGATCCAGAATTGTTAGAACTTGTTGAAATGGAAATTCGTGAGTTATTATCTTTCTACGAATACCCTGGTGATGATATTCCTGTAATTCAAGGTTCAGCACTTGGTGGTTTGAACGGAGATGCTAAATGGGTAGAAAAAATTATGGAATTGATGAATGCTGTTGATAGCTACATTCCAATTCCTCCACGTTTAACCGATCTTCCTTTCTTAATGCCTGTTGAAGATGTATTCTCGATCACTGGTCGTGGTACTGTTGCAACTGGTCGTATTGAAAGAGGAGTAATTAACTCAGGTGAGCAGGTTGACATCTTAGGTATGGGAGCTGAAAACTTAAAATCTGTTGTTACAGGTGTTGAGATGTTCCGTAAAATATTAGACAGAGGTGAAGCTGGTGATAACGTTGGTTTATTATTACGTGGTATTGAGAAAACTGATATCCGTCGTGGTATGGTTATTTGCAAGCCAGGTTCTGTAACTCCACACACAGATTTCAAAGCTGAGATCTATGTATTATCAAAAGCAGAGGGTGGTCGTCACACTCCGTTCTTTAACAAATACCGTCCACAATTCTATTTCCGTACCACAGACGTAACTGGTGAGATTTCATTAGCTGAAGGTGTTGAAATGGTTATGCCAGGTGATAACGTTACAATTACTGTTAAATTGATCAACGCTATTGCAATGGAAAAAGGTCTTCGTTTCGCTATCCGTGAAGGTGGTAGAACTGTAGGAGCCGGACAAGTAACTGAGATTTTAAAGTAGTAAAATCTCAAAATAAAGGTTAATTAGATAACATAAGTCTGCCAGTGTGTGGACTTATGTTTTCTTATAATACACGGGCTTAGTTTATTGAAGTAGTGCTTACTAAACTAAAAACAAAATACACGGGCATAGTTCAATGGTAGAATAGAGGTCTCCAAAACCTTTGATCAGGGTTCGAATCCTTGTGCCCGTGCTTACGCGAATTAAAACATGGCTAACGTAGTAGAGTTTTTAAAAGAGTCATATGTAGAGATGACTGAAAAAGTTACCTGGCCAACCTGGCTTGAGTTACAGAATTCGGCAATAGTAGTATTAATAGCATCAATTATCATCGCTCTTTTAATTTTAGGAATGGATGAGACTGCTGGAAATGCTTTAAAAATGTTCTATAAATCTCTGGTATAAAATAACAGCACGAAGAATGAGCGATCAATTAAAATGGTATGTAGTTAGGGCTGTTAGTGGAAAAGAAAAAAAGGTAAAGCAATATCTGGAAGCAGAAGTTAACCGTTTGGGTATTTCTAACCTAATTCCTCAGGTATTAATACCAATGGAAAAATACTACCAGATGCGGGATGGAAAAAAGATTGCCAAAGAACGCAATTTTTATCCCGGCTATGTATTAATAGAAGCAGCATTAGACGGAGAGCTAGAACATATTATAAAAAATATAAATAGTGTAATTGGGTTTTTGGGTGATAAATCCGGAACTGCAGTACCTATGAGACCGGCAGAAGTTAATCGGATTCTTGGAAAAGTTGATGAGATGGCAGAGCAGGGAGAATCAATGAACGTTCCATATTACGTTGGCGAAAACGTTAAAGTAATGGACGGACCTTTCAACGGTTTTACCGGCGTTATCGAAGAAGTTAACGAAGAGAAAAAGAAACTTAAGGTAATGGTTAAGATCTTTGGAAGAAGAACACCACTTGAGTTAAACTACATGCAGGTAGAAAAAGAATAAAAAGTACATAGTAATTAGTACAAAGTAATTAGACATGGTGTCTGGATACTTAATACTAAGTACTCAATACTAAATCAAGATCTTAAATGTTACATGCTTCCACTATTAACATTGAGTAATAAATAAATTAAGTAAAATGGCAAAAGAAGTCGGTGCGTTAGTAAAATTACAAATCAAAGGCGGCGCTGCTAATCCATCTCCACCGGTTGGTCCTGCATTGGGAGCAAAAGGTGTGAATATTATGGAATTTTGCAAGCAGTTTAATGCTCGTACCCAAGATAAGCCAGGTAAAGTATTGCCTGTTGTAATCACTGTCTATGTAGACAAGTCATTTGATTTTATCATTAAAACTCCTCCTGTAGCTATCCAGTTATTAGAAGCAACAGGTTTAAAAGGAGGTTCAGCAGAGCCTAACCGTAAAAAAGTTTCTAGCGTAAGCTGGGATCAGGTAGAGACTATTGCAAAAGATAAGATGACCGACTTGAATGCATTTACTGTAGAGTCTGCCATGAAAATGGTAGCAGGTACAGCACGCAGTATGGGAATTACCGTTAGCGGTGATGCACCCTGGAACAATTAATTAACACAAATCAGTTTAAGAAGTGGCTAGATTAACAAAAAATCAAAAAAAGGCACATTCCAAGATTGAGATTGGGAAAGCATATACTTTAACTCAGGCAGCAGCTTTAGTTAAAGATATCACAACTACCAAATTTGATGCTTCGGTTGACCTGGATGTACGTTTAGGCGTAGATCCGCGTAAAGCGAATCAAATGGTACGTGGTATTGCAACCCTTCCTCATGGAACCGGTAAAACTGTCCGTGTTTTAGTTTTATGTACTCCTGATAAGGAAGAAGAAGCTAAGGCAGCAGGTGCAGATTACGTAGGTTTGGATGAATATATTGCCAAAATTGAAGGTGGATGGACTGACGTTGATATCATTATTACAATGCCTAGTGTAATGGCAAAAGTAGGTAAGTTGGGCCGTATTTTAGGTCCACGTAACCTGATGCCAAATCCTAAATCAGGAACTGTAACTCCAGAAGTTGGAAAAGCGGTAACTGATGTTAAAGGTGGTAAAATTGACTTCAAAGTTGACAAAACAGGAATCATTCATGCTTCCATTGGAAAAGTATCTTTTGATGCGGATAAAATTTACGAAAATGCTTTAGAAGTAATTCAGGTAATTTCTAAATTAAAACCATCAGCAGCTAAAGGAACTTATTTCAAGAGCATTCACATGTCTTCAACAATGAGTCCGGGAATCGAAATTGAAACTAAATCAGTAGCGGGGATCTAATCATGAGAAAAGAAGAAAAACAAGATGTGGTTCTTGCTTTAACGGAGCAGATCAAAGAGTACGGTAATTTTTACATTACTGATACTGCTAATTTAAGTGTTGCAAAAATTAATGCAATACGCCGTAAATGTTTTGAGAGCGATATCGAAATGAAAGTTGCTAAAAATACTCTGATCAGAAAAGCTATGGAAGCTTCTGAAGGAGATTTTAGCGAAATGTTTGACGTACTTAAAGGATCATCATCTATCATGTTTTCTAAATCAGCAAATGCTCCGGCAAAGTTGATTAAACAATTAAGAAAGCAAGGTGATAAGCCTGTACTAAAAGCAGCTTACATAGATTCAGCAATATTTATTGGTGATAACCAGTTAGACGCATTAGTAAGCCTTAAATCTAAGGAAGAATTAGTAGCAGACATTATTGCATTGCTGCAATCTCCAGCTAAGAACGTTATTTCAGGCTTGCAGTCTGGTGGTAACAAACTAGCAGGAATTGTTAAAACATTACAAGAAAGAGGTTAATTGAACACCTTAAGTTCAAAAATTATTACAAAGAATAGAAATTTTAAAATTTAAATAAAATGGCAGATTTAAAATCGTTTGCTGAGCAATTAGTAAACTTAACAGTAAAAGAAGTTAACGAATTAGCTCAAATATTAAAAGATGAGTATGGTATTGAGCCTGCTGCAGCTGTAGCTGTTGCTGGTCCTGCTGCTGGTGGTGATGCACCTGCTGCTGCGGCTGAGCAAACTGCTTTTGATGTTATCTTAAAAGAAGCTGGTGGCGCTAAATTAGCAGTTGTTAAATTAGTAAAAGATTTAACCGGATTAGGATTGAAAGAAGCTAAAGATTTAGTTGATGGAGCTCCTAAAGAAGTTAAAACTGGTGTTGATAAAGCAGAAGCAGAAAGCTTGAAAAAACAATTAGAAGAAGCAGGAGCTGTAGTTGAAATTAAGTAATTTCCTAACAGTTAATGTTTAATGGTTTTAGACCCCGATTTTCGTCGGGGTCTATTCCCATTTATATAATACCCATTTTTGTTTGACTTACAAATCCGTGCAAACCGGGAAAAACAAGTCGCAGTTTATTTTTTAAACTAAATTCTCAATCCCTTGGCAAACAAAATTAAGCACAACGAAAGAGTAAATTTTGCTACTAGTAAGCATGTGTTGGATTATCCGGACTTTCTGGATGTGCAGTTGCAATCTTTCAAGGAATTTTTCCAATTAGAAACTACTTCAGACAGCCGTCATCAGGAAGGTTTGTTTAAAGTGTTTTCTGAAAATTTCCCGATCTCTGATTCAAGAAACATCTTTGTATTAGAATTTCTTGACTATTTCATTGATCCCCCGCGTTATGATATTACAGAATGTATCGAACGTGGTTTAACGTATAGTGTCCCGTTAAAAGCTAAGCTTCGCTTATCTTGTAACGATGTTGAGCACGAAGATTTTGAAACAATTGTTCAGGACGTGTACCTGGGAACTATCCCGTACATGACTCCGAAAGGAACATTTGTAATTAACGGAGCAGAGCGTGTAATTGTATCTCAGTTACACAGGTCACCAGGTGTGTTTTTCGGCCAGAGCCGTCACACAAACGGAACCAAATTATACTCGGCCCGTGTTATACCTTTTAAAGGTTCATGGATCGAATTTGCAACAGACGTTAATAACGTGATGTATGCTTATATCGATCGTAAGAAAAAATTCCCGGTAACTACTTTACTCCGTGCTATTGGTTATTCAGACGACAAGGATATTCTTGAGCTTTTTGAATTAGCTGATGAAGTTAAAGTTAGCAAGTCTGGATTGAAGAAATTCATCGGACGCAAGCTTGCCGCCAGGGTTTTAAGAAAATGGGTAGAAGATTTTGTTGATGAAGATACTGGCGAGGTAGTTTCTATAGACCGTAATGAGATCATTATGGAGCGTGAAACTGTTTTGGAAGATGAGCATATTGATATGATCATTGATGCCGGTGTAAAAACCATCATCCTGACAAAAGATGACGCTATAAATAGTGGTGATTATACTATTATCTATAACA
>JBDTLL010000157.1:0-5708 GCA_039934815.1 Daejeonella sp.
AAGTAGAAACTTATTCCTTACCCGCAAATAACAATCTCAAAATAATGCAAACAATAAGATAAGGAGTTGAATACCAATCACTATAATTTAACAGGCCGACTGAACTGTTAAAGAATGTTAAATGGTATCAAAGATTTGCTGCTGATATTATAAATTAGCATCCTATTAAGAAGTAAAAGTCTGAATGATAAAAATGGTGCAATTCAGATCAATTCGACTTTAACATTTTTGGTTGCTCTATATACTATATAAAGGCTTGTCTATACTATATAGTATATGACCGACTTAATTTTAATTGAAATTTTATCAAATTAACTTACCTTTGCAGAATGTTTAAAAACAAGCGTTTAATAGCTGTAAGCATATCCTTATTACTAATAGTATCATTATCCAGCTGTAAAAGCAAGTTTGAGAAGATTAGAGCAAGTACTGATATTGCAAAAAAATACCAGGAAGCAGTATCTCTGTACAACAAAAAGAGCTATAGCAAAGCATTAATTCTTTTCGAAGATCTGGTTCAGAGATATCGTGGCCGTGCGGAAGCTGAAGATCTATATTACTATTATGCATATACAAACTATAATCTAAAAGATTATACAACCGCCCGCTACCATTTTAAAGTTTTCGCAGATACTTATCCTAATAGTCCAAGAGCAGAAGAATGTAGATTTATGGCAGCATATTGCTACTATTTGGAATCTCCAATCTATTCTTTGGATCAGGAAAACACAATAAAAGCTATCGAATCTTTGCAATTGTTTATCAACCTGTATCCGAAAAGCGAACGGGTTGCAGAAGCAAGTAAGCTAATAGACAACCTTCGCGATAAATTAGAAACAAAATCTTACGCAAATGCGAAGTTATTTTTAGATATTGGAGATTACAGATCTGCTGTAATAGCATTCCGAAACTCGATGAGAGACTATCCGGATACAAAATACGCAGAGGAAATGGAGTTTTTAACTATTAGAGCACAATATTTATACGCAAAAAATAGTTTTGAAAACAAGCAGGAGGATCGTTTTAATGAAGCGATAGCAATGGCAAATGAATTTACAGAGACATATCCGTCAAGTAAATATTTAAAAGATGCTGCAGAATTGAAGAAAGATTCTGAAAAAGCAATTGTGGATGTTAAGAAGCTTTTAGCTACTGAACAACCGAAAGAGAAAAAACAAGAAGAACAAGCAGAAGAAACTAAAAATAACCCCAATGAGTAACAGTAAAAGTGTTGTAGCAAATAGTACGGTAACACGTGATGTGCGAGAATTAGATAAAACAACTGATAACATATACGAGTCAATTGTAATAATTTCTAAACGTGCAAACCAGATTGCAAATAATTTGAAAGAAGAATTACATGGTAAATTAGCTGAATTTGCTTCATCTAATGATAACCTTGAAGAGATTTTTGAGAACCGTGAGCAAATTGAAATTTCTAAACACTACGAGCGTATGCCTAAGCCTAGCTTAATTGCTGTTGATGAATTTCTGAACGACAAAATCTACTACAGAAATCCTGCTAAGGAGCAAAACTAATTTGTTTTATATTTGAGCAGTATATGCTTAAAAATAAAAACATTTTACTTGGCGTTTGCGGCAGTATAGCCGCTTATAAAACCGCATTTTTAACAAGATTACTTGTTAAGGCTGGCGCAAACGTCAAGATTATTATGACCCCCGATGCGGTGAATTTTATCACACCGCTTACTTTATCTACACTTTCTAAAAATCCCGTACTGGTAGATTATTTTAAACCTGACACAGGCGAATGGAATAATCATGTAGAATTGGCGTTATGGGCAGATTTGCTTTTAATTGCTCCAGCCACGGCTAATACTATTGCAAAGTTCGCAAACGGTTTGTGCGATAATTTGCTTACTGCTGTTTATTTATCCGCAAAATGTCCGGTTTTTATTGCTCCCGCGATGGACCTGGATATGTGGAAACATGGAAGTACAAAAGATAATATCAGCAAATTACAGGAGTTTGCAAATACTATACTAAATCCAGGTGATGGAGAATTGGCCAGTGGACTTTCGGGTGAAGGAAGAATGGTCGAGCCCGAAGAAATAGTGTTGCAACTAAATCGGTTCTTCACGCAAAACCTTCCACTTTCGGGCAAGTCAGCTTTAGTAACTGCAGGCCCAACTTATGAGGCAATTGATCCGGTTCGGTTTATAGGTAATCATTCGTCGGGAAAAATGGGATTTGCTATTGCAGAACACTTGGCGAAATTAGGCGCTAGCGTAACACTGATATCCGGCCCGACCGCCTTAAAATCAGAAAATAATAACATTAAGCTGATCAGCGTTGTTTCATCTGATGATATGCAACGGGAAGTAGAAAAACACTTTCCGCAAAGCGATATTACAATTATGAGTGCCGCTGTGGCGGATTATAAACCCGAAACTATATCTCAGCAAAAAATTAAAAAAAATGAGACTCAGTTTAGTCTGGAGATGGTTAAGACCAAAGATATCCTTTTAGGAATTGGAAATCAGA
Source organism: Daejeonella sp. (assembly GCA_039934815.1). Lineage (GTDB taxonomy): Bacteria > Bacteroidota > Bacteroidia > Sphingobacteriales > Sphingobacteriaceae > Daejeonella. The sequence continues at coordinate 2,506 of JBDTLL010000157.1, forward strand.
AAACAGATAAGCAGATTGTTGTGGGTTTCGCGTTAGAAACAAATAATGAAGAGGAAAATGCCATCTCCAAGTTGAAAAGAAAAAACCTGGATTTAATCGTTTTAAATTCTTTGCAGGATAAAGGGGCAGGATTTAAAGGTGACACGAATAAAGTCACGATCATCAACCGCAATTTGGAGAAAACGGAATATCCTTTAAAATCTAAGACAGAAGTTGCGGCAGATATCTGCGAAAAAATTATAGAACTAATTCAATGAAAAGATATTTATTGATAATGCTGGTATTGCTTTATATAATTCCTGCCAAAGCGCAGGACTTAAATGCCCGCGTACAGGTTTTGGCTCCTACCCTTTCGACAAGCAATAAACGAATTTTCGAAGTATTAGAGACCAACATCCGCGATTTTCTGAACGCAAAAAGATGGTCGGCAGATAATTTACAACCGCAGGAAAGGATCGATTGCAACTTCATTATTACTATAAATGATTGGGACGGATCAAACAGCTTTCGCGGAGAAGCACAAATTCAATCCAGCCGACCAATTTATGGCAGCACTTATAACAGCACTATTCTAAATATCAACGATAAAGATTTTGATTTTAACTATACAGAAGGACAACCCTTAGATTATTCCGACCAGGCATACATTTCTAATTTGAGTTCATTACTTGCATTTTATGCGTATGTAATAACCGGCATGGATTACGACTCTTTTACAAAAATGGGTGGAACTCCGTTTTATACAAAAGCGCAGGCAATAGTAAATTACACGCAAAGCGCTCCCAATTCCGGATGGAAAGCCTTTGAAGGTTTGCGTAACAGATATTGGCTTTCTGAAAATCTGAGCAATAAATCTTATAGTCCAATTCGAGAAGCGTTGTATGAATATCACAGAACCGGTATGGACCTGATGTTCGACAATCAATCGAAGGGACGTAAAAATGTGTTTTCAACATTGTCTCTGCTGCAAAAGATTGATAAACAAAAGCAAGGTTCTATGCTTCCGCAGTTATTTTTTACCGCAAAAGCGGATGAAATTGTAAATATATTATCCAGCGCTGCTCCGCAGGATAAAATGAAAGCGTACAATATACTTTCGGAAGTTGACCCGGCAAACACAACTAAATACGAATTGCTCAAAAAATCTCAATAAGAAATTTAGCGCTGCTTTCTAATTCTGTATTTTTACCAATCATTTATTATTATGCTCAATAGACTTGTCATCCGCAATTATGCGCTTATAGATAATTTAGATATTTCTTTTTCTAAAGATCTGAATATTTTGACAGGTGAAACCGGAGCGGGAAAGTCTATAATTTTAGGAGCCTTATCCCTAATTCTGGGACAAAGGGCAGAAAGCAAATATTTTTTCAATCAACAGAAAAAGTGCATTATTGAAGGCATATTTCATGTGGACGAATTGCATCTGAACGAATTCTTCGCCGAAAATGATTTGGATTATGATGACGAAACAGTTTTAAGAAGAGAGATTTCTGCCGACGGAAAGTCAAGAGCTTTCGTAAATGATACACCCGTTAATTTAACCATTCTGAAACAGCTCGGCGAAAAGCTGATCGATATCCATTCTCAGCACGCCACTATTGAAATTAATAGTGACGCATTTCAGTTATCAGTTGTAGATATAGTTTCTGGTGAGGCTAAATTGTTAGAGAATTTTAAAAATTCGTATAAGAATTATAGAAGTACTCTTAAAAAATTAAAAGACCTCATCGCGGAAAGCGAGAAATCTAAAGCCGACATAAATTATTATCAGTTTCAGTTTGAGGAACTGGAAAGTGCGGCTTTAAAGGAAGATGAACAGTCATCATTAGAAACTGAACTGGAGATTTTAACTCATGCCGAAGATATTAAACGAAGTCTTTCGGCCGCAGTTTTTGCTGTTCAGGATAGTGAACAAGCCGCGATAATAAATTTAAAGGAAGCTTCAAATTTATTGGAGCAGGCTGAAAAATATAATCCGGAAATCTCAGATTACTCGGAACGATTAAAAAGTGCCCTGATTGAGATAAAAGATATTGTGGCAGAAATTGAGCAGATTGAACAGAAAACACATTTTAATGAAGCAAGATCTGCCGAGATAAATGAACGTTTAAACGTAATTTATACGTTGCAGAAAAAGCATCGCGTAAGCAGCAATAAAGAGTTATTAGAATTGCAGCAGTCGCTTTCAGACAAATTATTTTCCATCACTTCCGTGGATGAGCAGATTGAAAAATTGCAAAAGGAAAGCGAAGAAAATAAACTGAAGATAAATAAGCTTGCTTCAGATCTGAGCAACAGTAGAAATAAAATTATCCCCAAATTGGAAAAGCAAATTGAGGATATTTTGCACGAAGTTGGAATGCCACATGCCGCTCTAAAAATCGAGAATACAATACTTTCAGAAAATCAGATAACTAATTCTGGAATAGATCAGATTCAGTTTTTGTTTTCAGCCAACAAAGGTCAAACGCCATTACCTGTTCAGAAAGTTGCTTCGGGTGGTGAATTATCCAGATTAATGCTGAGCATAAAATCATTGATTGCAAAATACACCGCTTTGCCAACAATTATTTTTGACGAAATAGATACCGGTATTTCTGGTGAAGTAGCACAAAAAGTTGGTAACGTAATGGAACAGCTTTCTGAAAACATGCAGGTAATTGCCATTACACATTTACCGCAAATTGCCAGTAAAGGAAGAGCTCATTACCGGGTTTACAAAGACGAGCAAGCTGACAAAACGTTAAGTAATATCGCGATTCTAAATGAAGAAGAACGAACGCTGGAAATTGCCAAAATGTTAAGTGGAGAAAATCCCGGCGAATTTGCATTGCAGAATGCCCGGGAATTACTCAATCAATAATACAGAAAATCAGAAGGCATTTAAGCCGATTTTGATAACTTTACAGTTCAAAAATTTAAACTAATAATCGAATAAATAAATAGACTATGGCTTATAACCTACTTAAAGGTAAAAGAGGAATTATATTCGGAGCGCTAAATGAGCAATCTATTGCCTGGAAAACTGCTCAGCGTTGTTTTGAAGAAGGCGCAGAATTGGTTTTAACAAATGCGCCGATTGCTTTACGCATGGGCGAGATCAATAAACTTGCTGAAGAGTGTAACGCACCTGTTATTCCCGCTGATGTAACCAGCATGCAAGACCTTGAAAATTTATTTACAAAAGCGCAGGAACATTT
>JBDTLL010000158.1:0-5696 GCA_039934815.1 Daejeonella sp.
GGAATGCTTTGTATAACAATTAACTAATAGATTTGAAAAAAAGACCTATTGAAAACATATACTTTAAAATCAAAACTCAACCTTCCAATTAGCTTAGCTGAAGCCTGGGAGTTTTTCTCTTCACCCGCTAATCTTGCCAAAATTACTCCTGCTGAAATGGGCTTTACCATTACATCAGAGTTTAACGAAGGACAAAAAATGTATCCGGGAATGATTATTACCTACAAAGTGAGTCCTTTACTGGGGATTAAAATGGATTGGATGACCGAAATTACGCACGTGAAAGAAATGGAATATTTTGTAGATGAACAACGATTTGGTCCGTACGCTTTATGGCATCATCAACATCATTTTAAAGAAATAGAAGGTGGCGTCAACATGATTGATATTGTTAATTACGCCGTTCCATTCGGATTTATCGGCAGAATAGCCAACAATTTGATTGTAGAAAAAGAAGTAAATAAAATTTTTAGCTATCGCGAAGCAAAAGTAGAAGAGCTATTTGGAAAATATGAAGTGTTGGATCTTAAACCGCAGCTATAGTTTCAGAATAATTGCTTCCCTGGATAATTCCCCTACTTTCTAAACCTTTATCGATATAGAACTGGATTTCAGACTTTTTCAAACCCCAGTTTGGAGCAATCAACAAATCGTAATCTGCAAGACCGAATAATCTTTGTATTACAATATCTGGTCTTAGTAACGAAATAAATTTTGCCAGAAACGCTGTATATTCGTCTAAAGTGAATAATTTGAAAGGGTCTTTATGGTATTTTGCTCCCATCACAGAGCCCTTTACAATATGAAGATGGTGCAATTTCACAAATTTGATCTGAGGCAATCTGTTAATTTCATCGGCATATTTTAACATCATTTCTTCAGTTTCCCAGGGGAAACCAAAAATAGTGTGTACACAAATTTCAATGTTTGTATTGTCCGCTAAAAGGATTGCTTTTTCGAGTTCTTCATGATTACAACCACGGTTTATTTTTAGAAGAGTGTCGTTATAAATAGACTCCATTCCCATTTCCAGATCCACATCAAATCTGTCAGAATAGCTGTTCAGTAAGGTTATTTTCTCTTGATCAATACAATCCGGTCGGGTGCCAACCGACAAACCGACAATGTTTTCAGTATTAATACTCAAAGCCTCATCGTACATCATTTTTAAATAATGTGTGGGTGCGTAAGTATTGGTGTTGGGTTGAAAATATATAATGAACTTTTCTGCACGGTAATTTTTAACCGCACGTTCCATTCCCTGCTCAATTTGTTCCCGAATGGTTGGTAATTTTCTGGAAAGTTCTGGGGTAAATGAATCTACGTTGCAATACGTGCAACCGCCGTATCCTTTGCTACCATCGCGGTTTGGACAAGTAAAACCACCATCTGCAATAATTTTATATACCCGCTGACCGTCATACTTTTTTTTAAGATATGCGCCGTAATGGTTATAATTCTTTTGCCCGAAATCTAATGGTGTGCTCAAAACTTCTATTTTTGTGGCGGCCTGCCTGCTGATTCTTTTTTAAAACTCTGAACAAGATTGTTTCTTGCTTCAGATTGGCAAAGATACTAATTCGGGCTTAAATCCTTCAATTTCAATATATGTTAAGAATTTACTACAAGAAAGATAAGCGACTTGCTAAAGAGAACGATCTTGACATTTTAAGAAGTATTCCAGTCAGCGATTTGGTTTGGGTGGATCTGCAAAATCCAACAGTTGAAGAAAAAGTAACCATCGAAACGTATTTCGATATAAAATACTCCTCAGAAGAAGAATCCTCTGAAATTGAAAGTTCATCTCGTTTTAACGAATTTGAAGATGAATTAATCATCAATACAAACTTTATTGCATTTAATCAAGGTGGTTTCGACTACTTCCCAGCCTCAATCGTTTTAGAAAAAGGCATTCTCTTCACCTATCGGGATGATGATTTAAGAACTTTTATGGAGTCTGTTAAAAAGATCAGGTCCAACCCTACGTCATATACAAATGGGTATCAGGTTTTATTAACCATCCTGGAAACAGCAATTGATCAGGATGCCGATGTGATTGAAAGTCTGGCTAAGGAAATTGCAGATTTGAATCAGCATTTAACGTTGCGAACCAACCGGACGGATGAAGAGATCCTGTTAAGAATTTCATCGTTCCAAAATAACAACATGTCTTTAAGGGAAAATATTATCGATAAACAACGGTTGATTTCTGCTTTGATGAAAAGTAGTTTATTCCCCGAAGAATATATGAGCGTGCTTCGTATTATGATCAAAGATATCAGCTCGTTAATAGAACATAATAAATTCGCTTTTGAGCGGCTTGAATATTTACAGGATACCTTTATGGGTTTGGTAAATATTGAACAAAACCGTATCATCAAAATTTTCACGGTAGCCACAGTTGCGTTTATGCCACCCACTTTAATTGCAAGTATGTATGGTATGAATTTTAGGTTTATGCCCGAGCTGCAATGGGAGTACGGATATCTTGCTGCCGTTATTTTAATGATTCTTTCGTCTGCGCTTACGCTGATGTATTTCAAAAAGAAAAACTGGCTGTAAAATCCCTGTTTTTAAAAGTTTCTTGAAGGTGTAGAAAGTACACAAGGCGTTCAAAACCTTATAAATGATTACATTTGTGCAGATTTTAGAACCATGGAAACTATCGAAATTTATAAGCCTAAACATAAAATACGTTTTGTAACTGCCGCCGCTTTATTCGACGGGCATGATGCCACCATCAATATCATGCGCCGCATTTTACAGTCATCGGGAGCAGAAGTAATTCATCTGGGCCATAACCGCTCTGTAGATGAAGTGGTTAACTGTGCCATTCAGGAAGATGTTCAGGGAATTGCCATGACTTCTTATCAAGGTGGACACACCGAATACTTTAAATATATGTATGACCTTTTGCAGGAAAGAGGTGCAGGGCATATTAAAATATTTGCGGGTGGCGGAGGTGTTATCCTTCCGTCTGAAATTGAAGAACTAAAAGAATACGGAATTACTCAAATCTATTCTCCTGATGATGGCCGTAAAATGGGTCTTCAGGGAATGATAAATGATATGATGCAGCAATGTGATTTCCTAACAAAAACCACATTGAACGGCGAATTTAAAGGTATAGCAAACAAAGAAATAAAGTCTATTGCTGCCGCAATAACTGTGGCAGAAAATCATCCGAAAGAAGCGGAGGAATTCTTAAAAGAAGTTAAAAAACTGATTGGTCAGCACACAATTCCGGTTTTAGGAATTACCGGTACAGGTGGCGCCGGAAAATCATCATTAGTTGACGAATTAGTGAGAAGATTTTTATTGGAAACTGATAAATCTTTGGCCATAATTTCTGTGGACCCATCCAAACGTAAAACTGGGGGCGCTTTACTGGGAGACCGTATCCGGATGAATAGCATTAATGATCCGCGGGTTTACATGCGATCATTAGCTACACGCCAGGCAAATCTGGCGCTTTCCAAATATGTACAGGAGTCAATTGATATTTGTAAAGCTGCAGGTTACGATCTGATTATTGTAGAAACTTCCGGAATTGGCCAGTCTGATACAGAAATTACAGAACATTGCGATGTTTCTTTATACGTGATGACTCCGGAATTTGGAGCGGCAACACAGCTGGAAAAAATCGACATGCTCGATTTTGCGGATCTGGTTGCGATAAATAAATTTGATAAACGTGGCGCTTTAGATGCTATACGCGATGTGCGCAAGCAGTATAAGCGAAATCATCATTTGTTTAATGCCAAAGATGAGGAACTCCCGATTTTCGGAACCATGGCTTCGCAGTTTAATGATCCGGGGATGAACAATTTGTTTGCCTCTTTAATGGATAACATTAAAACCAAAACAGGCATTGACTTTCATGCTCAGATGAAACTGAGCAGCTCTCAGTCTGAGAAAATTTACATTATTCCGCCAGACAGAACCAGATATTTGGCAGAAATCGCGGAAGCAAACCAGGATTATAATGAATGGGTAAATAAGCAGTGTAAAATTGCTCAGCAACTTTTTCAAATTAAAGGAGTTTTGGATCTGGCCTCAGAGAACAAAGCGCTCAACCTTGGTGAAGGTTTGAGTGAGGCTTATTCAAAACTGGAAGAAAATCTGGATGGCGAATGTAAGCGACTTTTACGCGAATGGCCGGAAACTATTAAAAGATACAAGGCTGATGAATTTATTTTTAAAGTTCGTGATAAGGAAATAAAGCAGAGTTTATACTATGAATCGCTTTCAAAATTGCGTATTCCAAAAATTTCGCTACCGCGATATGAAGCCTGGGGCGATATTTTAAGATGGCTTTTAACGGAAAATGTTCCCGGCGAATTTCCATACGCCGCCGGTGTTTTTCCGCTTAAACGCGAAGGTGAAGACCCGACAAGAATGTTTGCCGGGGAAGGTGGTCCCGAAAGAACCAATAAACGTTTTCACTATGTTTCTTTGGATCAGCCGGCTCACAGACTTTCAACTGCTTTTGATTCGGTAACGCTTTATGGAGAAGATCCACATATCCGTCCGGATATTTATGGTAAAATCGGAAATTCGGGCGTAAGCATTGCCACTTTGGATGATGCTAAAAAATTGTATTCAGGTTTTGATCTTTGCAGCCCTTCCACTTCCGTTTCAATGACGATAAATGGTCCTGCGCCAATGTTGCTTGGCTTTTTTATGAATGCAGCCATTGATCAGCAATGCGAAAAGTATATTCAGGAAAATGGTTTGGAAAAAGAAATCCAAACCAAAATTGACCATATTTATAAAGAAAAAGGCATTGATAAACCAACTTATCAGGGCGATCTCCCGCAAGGAAATAATGGTTTAGGTTTAATGCTTTTAGGAGTAACCGGCGATCAGGTTTTACCTGCTGATGTTTATCAAAAAATTAAGGCGTACGCTATTTCCAGTGTTCGTGGAACGGTGCAGGCAGATATTTTAAAAGAAGACCAGGCGCAAAATACTTGCATTTTCTCAACAGAATTTGCTTTGCGGATGATGGGCGATATTCAAAAATATTTTATCGATAACCTGGTTCGCAATTTTTATTCTGTTTCTATTTCCGGTTATCACATCGCAGAAGCAGGAGCAAATCCAATATCCCAATTGGCGTTTACGCTAAGCAATGGTTTCACTTTCGTGGAATATTATTTAAGCCGCGGAATGAAAATTGATGATTTCGCACCAAACTTATCTTTCTTTTTCTCTAACGGAATTGATCCGGAATATGCGGTTATTGGACGTGTTGCCCGTAGAATCTGGTCAAAAGCAATTAAATATAAATACAAAGGAAACGACCGCTCTCAGAAATTAAAATACCACATTCAAACTTCCGGGCGCTCGTTACATGCTCAGGAAATTGATTTTAACGATATCAGAACTACGCTTCAGGCGCTTTACGCGATTTATGACAACTGTAATTCATTGCACACCAATGCGTATGATGAAGCGATTACTACTCCGACGGAAGAATCTGTACGACGTGCAATGGCCATCCAGTTAATTATCAATCGCGAGTTAGGTTTGGCGAAAAATGAAAACCCATTACAAGGATCTTTCATTATCGAAGATTTGACAGATCTGGTAGAAGAAGCAGTTTTAACTGAGTTTAAACGTATTAATGATCGCGGTGGAGTTTTAGGAGCGATGGAAACGATGTACCAGCGTGGAAAAATTCAGGAAGAATC